>CAZEDA010000001.1:0-69474 GCA_964510915.1 uncultured Rhodocyclaceae bacterium
GGATGGTCATGTGCAGCGAGCCGGTGATGCGGGCGCCGCGGAGCGGCTGCGAGGCGGCGAACTCCTCGCGGATGGCCATGAGGCCGGGCATCTCGGTTTCCGCGATGCGGATTTCCCGGCGTCCCCAGTCGGCAAGGGACATGTCGGCCACCAGATAGTCGGCGGCGGTCTTCAGTTGGGTCACGGCAGACATAGAGTCACTCCTGGTCGAGGACAGGCAAGACGGGAGGGCGAGGGGGTCGGTTCGCTCGTTTCCCGCAAGCATGTCGCGGATCAACGAGCGCCGTTGCGAATGGCCTTGGAAGGCCGCCCCGAGCCTGGCGGGAGAGGATCCCGTTGCAACGCTCCTCGGGGCAGAGACCGAATTCTAAGCCGAAAGCATGCCGGCATCCAAGCCGGGTCAGGATGACGACATGCTTCCGGCGCAACGTTAACGGCACCGGAGCCGGGAACTTGAGGTCGCCGCAATCGCGACCGCCAACGCGAAATCCTCCCGAATCGCCAGAAAAGCCTTGCTGCGACGCACAATCCCGGTTAAGCTCTGAGACCTTCGATGAACCGACGCGGTTTCGACTCGCGGTTCGTCCATCTTCATCCCCTCTGACTGCACGTCTTCGGCCTCGATGCCGGGTGACCGGGTTGGCGGCGATGCCGTCGCCCCTGCGACTCACCCTGGCTCCGCCTCCTGCGCGGAGTTGCATCTGTTCGGAGAATTCCCTTGGATCAAGCAGCACCCATCGTCGCCTCCAACGACGAAACCCTCATCAGTCCCGTCAGTACCCCCTCGGTATCGCTTTTCGCCGAGCTCGGCCTGGACCCCCGCCTGCTGAGCGCGGTCACCAGCGCTGGCTATACGGACCCGACCGCCGTGCAGGCGGCTGCCATTCCGGCGGCACTCGCGGGCCATGACCTCATGGTGTCCTCGGCCACCGGCAGCGGCAAGACCGCCGCCTTCGTGCTGCCGACGCTCCAGCGACTGATGCAGAACGGCGAACGCAACGCTCCCGGACGCGGTCCGCGGGCCCTGTTCCTCTCGCCCACCCGCGAACTGTCGCTTCAGATCACCCGGGCCTGCGAAACGTACGGCCGCACCTTCAAGGGTCTGCGCGTCGCCAGTGTCGTGGGCGGTGTGCCTTACGGCGCCCAGCTTCGTGCCGTGCGCGGCGCGCTGGATGTGCTGATCGCGACGCCCGGCCGCCTGCTCGACCTCCTTCAAGGCGGTCAGGTGCATCTGGCGCGAGTGGAAGTTCTCGTGCTCGACGAGGCGGATCGCATGCTGGACATGGGTTTCATCGAGGACATCGAAGCGATCGCTGCCGCCACGCCGCGCGCCCGCCAGACGCTGCTGTTCTCGGCCACGCTGGACGGCAAGATTGCACAGCTCGCCTCCGGCCTGATGCGCGAACCCCGCCGCGTCGAAGTGGAATCGCCCATCGAATCGCGCTCCAACATCACCGAGCGCCTGCATTGGGCCGACGGTCGTGCCCACAAGGACAAGATCCTCGACCGCCTGCTGGCAGACCCGAGCATCGATCAGGCCGTCGTGTTCACGTCGACCCAGCACGATGCCGAGCGTCTGGCGGAATCGCTGCAGGCCGACGGCCACGCGGTGTCCGCTCTGCACGGCGGCATGCCCCAGGGTCAGCGCACCCGTACGCTTACCGCGCTGCGCCAGCGTCGTCTGCGTGTGCTCGTCGCCACCGATGTCGCCGCGCGCGGTATCGATGTTCCGACCATCACGCACGTCATCAACTACGGTCTGCCGATCAACGTGGAAGATTACGTCCACCGCATCGGACGCACGGGCCGTGCTGGTCGCACCGGTCTTGCCGTGACTCTCGCCGAGTCGGGGGATTCACAGAAGATCCGCCGGATCGAGCGCTACACCGCCACCCGCATTCCGGTGGAAACGCTGGAGGGCCTCGAGCCCCGTCGTCCCGATCCGAGCCGCAGCCCGGCGCCGCCCTCGCGTCGCGGTGGCAAGCGTCCGGCACCCGCGGGCGCCAAGCCCGGCGCGCGTTTCGAGCGTCCGCAGTCGGCTCGGCATGACGGCGCTGCGCCGGTGCGCAAGCGTTCGTTCGCCCGCTGAGTTGCATCACGCCGGACCCGGACCTGAGTGTCCTGGTCCGGGCAGAAACGAAAAGGCCCGCATTCGCGGGCCTTTTTGCTTGCAGACGTACGGCAGAGAAAGCTGGGTGTCAGACCGCAGCCTTGAGCGCCTGCGCCTTGTCAGTGGCTTCCCAGGTGAATTCCGGCTCGTCGCGGCCGAAGTGGCCGTAGGCGGCCGTCTTCAGGTAGATGGGACGAAGCAGGTCGAGCATCTGGATGATGCCCTTCGGCCGCAGGTCGAAATGCTTGCCGACGAGCTCGGAGATCTTCTCATCGGAGATCTTGCCCGTGCCGTAGGTGGTGACCATGACGCTAGTGGGCTTCGCGACGCCGATGGCGTAGGAGACCTGCACGAGGCACTTGGTCGCCAGGCCGGCGGCCACGATGTTCTTCGCGACATAGCGCGCGGCGTAAGCGGCCGAGCGGTCCACCTTCGAGGGGTCCTTGCCGGAGAACGCGCCGCCGCCGTGCGGGGCTGCGCCGCCGTAGGTATCCACGATGATCTTCCGGCCGGTGAGGCCGCAGTCGCCGTGGGGGCCGCCGACCACGAACTTGCCGGTGGGATTCACCAGGTAGCGGATCGCGCCCTTCACCATGTGCTTCGGCAGAACCGGCTTGATGATCTGCTCGATGACGGCTTCCTCGATCTGCTTGTGCTGCATCTCGGGCGCGTGCTGGGTGGAGACCACGACGGTGTCGATGGAGTCGGGCTTGCCGTCCACGTAGCGCAGGGTGACCTGGGATTTGGCGTCCGGACGCAGCCACGGCAGGCGGCCGTCCTTGCGGAGCTCCGACTGGCGCTCCATGAGACGGTGCGACAGGTGGATCGGCATGGGCATGAGCTGCGGCGTCTCGTCGCAGGCGTAGCCGAACATCAGGCCCTGGTCGCCGGCGCCCTGGTCGAGGTCGATGCCCTGACCTTCGTTCACGCCCTGGGCGATATCGGGAGACTGTCGGTCGTAGGCGACGAGTACCGCGCAGCCGCGGTAGTCGATGCCGAAGTCCGTGTTGTCGTAGCCGATCTTGCGGATGGTGTCGCGCGCGACCTGCTGATAGTCGACGGTGGCGTTGGTGGTGATTTCACCGGCCATGACCACGAGGCCCGTGTTCACGAGCGTTTCGGCAGCGACGCGGGAGGTCTTGTCCTGCGATAAGATCGCGTCCAGAACCGCGTCCGAGATTTGGTCGGCCACCTTGTCCGGGTGACCCTCCGATACCGATTCCGATGTGAACAAATACTCGCTCATGTCCGGCGAACCTTCGCTATGTGGATGTAATGTGACGGGCGAGAGTAGCAGATTCCCTGCCAATCCCGAAAGCCGCCGCCCTGATGCTCGAGTCGCTGTTTCGTCTGGCTGCACGCCTGCCGCTGCGCTGGCTGCATGCCATCGGCGCGGTCGCCGGCATGCTCACCTTGTGGCTATCCCCGCGGTTCGCCGCCCGCATCGCCGACAATGTCCGGCATGCCGGTGTGGTAGCGCCGGGTGACACGGTCGAGGGCTTCCGCCGGCGCGTCGCGAGGGAGATCGGCAAGGGGCTCTTCGAGCTCATCGCCGTGTGGTTCCGGCCCGACGAGGAAGTGTCGGCCCTTGTCGTCGAGTGCCGCGGATGGGAACTCATCGACAACGCCCTCGCCGAGGGCCGAGGCATTCTTTTCCTCACGCCGCATCTGGGCTGCTTCGACATCAGCGCCATCTACACCTCGATGCGCATTCCCCTCACCGTGCTCTACCGCCCGCCCAAGATGCGGTGGCTCGAACCCATCATGCTGTCCGGGCGGGTCCGCGGGCAGGGGCAGGTGGTGCCCACCACCATCGCCGGCGTGCGCCAGATGCTGAAGGCCCTGCGCTCGGGTCAGGCGGTCGGCCTCCTCCCCGACCACGTGCCCGGTTCGGGCGAGGGGGTGTGGGCGCCGTTTTTCGGAAGGCCGGCCTTCACCATGACGCTGGCGGGCAGGCTCCAGGGCGCGCGGGACTGCGCAGTGATCGTGGCATTCGCGCGGCGACTTCCCCGGGGCGCGGGTTACGTTCTCGATTTCACCGCCGTCGAGGAAAGCCTTGCCGGCACTGACGGTCCCGGGCGGCTGAACGGTCTGCTGGAGCGTCTCATCCGCACGTGCCCGGAGCAGTACCTCTGGAGCTATAACCGCTACAAGGTGCCCGCAGGCGTGGAGCCGCCCGTTGACCGGGGCGAGGCGTCATGAGCGACCTGGGCGTGCGCCTGATCCTCGGGTTGCTCTGGGTACTCCACTGGCTACCGTTGAGGGCGCTTGCGCCGCTCGGGGCGGGGCTGGGCGATCTGCTCTTCCGGCTCTCGAAGGAACGCCGAACCGTCGCCCGCCGGAATATCGAACTGTGCTTTCCCGAGTGGAGTGCCGAGGAGAGGGAGCGGGTGGTTCGCGCCCACTTCCGCTGCTTCGGGCGTTCGGTGCTGGAATCGTCAATCGCGTGGTTTGCCTCGCCCGAACGCCTGCGGCGCATCGTCCGCATCGAGGACTGGCATCACGTGCCGGCGGACGGTCGGTTCCTGCTCCTGGTGCCGCACTTCGTCGCGCTGGATCTCGAGGGCATCCGCCTCACGCTGGAGTATCGCGGTCTCGCCGTCTACGCCCACCAGAAGAACGCGCTGTTCGACCGCTTCCTCCTCAAGGTGCGATCACGATTCAACGGCACCCGCATGGTGTCCCGCCAGGACGGCGTGAAGGCCATCATCCGCGGCTACCGGGAAGGGTTTTCGGTGCAGCTCTCGCCGGACATGGATCTGGGCGCGAAGGATTCCATCTTCGTGCCGTTCTTCGGCGTGAATGCCGCGACGGTCACGGCACTGCCCCGGATCGCGCAGCTGCTCCGCTCGCCGGTGGTCCCCGCTGTCATACGCCAGCTGCCCGGCGGCGGCGGATACGTGATCCGGGCCTATCCGTCGTGGGACAATTACCCCAGCGGCGACTTCGCCGAGGATACGCGCCGCATGAATGCCTTCATCGAGGAGCGGGTGCGCGAGATGCCGGAGCAGTATCTCTGGCTCCACAAGCGCTTCAAGACCCGGCCGGAAGGCGAAGCGCGCTACTACTGACGCCAGGCGCATCTGCGCGACCAGGAGCATCGATCGATGGACGACAGCGAGTTCGTGAATCCCGACGCGACAGCCCTCTGCGACGAACTGTCGCAGGTGCGTGTCGTGGCCGTGGTCGGGCTGTCGCCGAATCCCGATCGTCCCAGCTATCGCATCGCCCGCGCGCTCCAGAGCCGCGGCTTCCGGATCGTGCCGGTCCGTCCCCTCGTGACGGAGGTGCTCGGCGAGCGCGCCTACGCGAAGCTTGCCGATGTCCCGTTTGCCGTCGACCTCGTCAACGTGTTCCGGTCGGCGGACGCCGTCGATGGCATCGTCGACGAATGCGTGGCGACCGGCGCCCGCAGGCTCTGGATACAGGAAGGCATCGTCAACGTTCCCGCGGCCCGGCGCGCCCGGTCCCACGGCATCTGGACCGTGATGGACCGCTGCGTCTGGCGCGACCTGAAGAATCTTTGCGCGGACCGCGCGCCCCGTCAGGAGGTACCCGCTTGAGCGACGACATCCTCATCGCCCCGCTGCGCGAACCGGACATCCCGGCCCTTCTCGCTCTGGCGCGCGACACGTGGCAGCACCACTACCCCTCGATCATCTCGCAGGCCCAGATCGACTACATGCTCGAGCAGCGCTACAACGAAACGCTCATCCGCTCGCAGTTGGGGGCCGACGGCACCTGGTGGGACGTCATCAGGCAGGACGGCGAACTCGTCGGCTTTGCGCAGTACGAACTCGCCGATGCCGACGCGATGAAGCTCGACAAGCTCTACGTGCGATACGCCCTGCGCGGCCGGGGACTGGGTTCGATCCTGCTGCGGCATGTGGAGAACGAGGCGCGCGCGAAGGGACGCCATCGCCTGTTCCTGCAGGTGAACAAGAACAACCAGTCGGCCGTCGGCGCGTATCGCAAGAACGGGTTCGAGGTGGCCCGCGAGATCGTCGTCGACATCGGCGGCGGCTTCGTCATGGACGATTTCGTGATGGAGAAGACGCTCGCGCCGCTGCCCGAGGGGCGTTCTCGCGGATGAAGCTTTCCTTCACCAAGATGCAGGGGGCGGGCAACGACTTCGTCGTGATCGACGCCACCCGGGAGCCGATGCGCCTCTCGCGCGGGCAGTTGCGCTGGCTCGCCGATCGTCACTTCGGCGTGGGCTGTGACCAGATCCTCGTGGTCGAGGCACCGCGCGAGCCGGGCACCGATTTCCACTACCGCATCTTCAATGCCGACGGCGGCGAAGTGCAGCAGTGCGGCAATGGCGCGCGCTGCTTCGTTCGCTTCGTGCACGGGCACGGACTCACGGACAAGCGCGAGGTCCGCGTCGGGACGGCCGCAGGCGTCATCGTGCCGCGGCTCGAGCCGGATGGCGACGTCACCGTGAACATGGGACCGCCGGTGCTCGAGCCCGCGAGGATCCCGTTCCTCGCGCCGGCGCAGGCGACTGTGTATCCGCTGGATGTCCGCGGCACGACGCGAGAGATCGGCGCCGTCTCCATGGGCAATCCCCACGCGGTGCAGATCGTCGCCGACGTGGACACGGCGCCCGTGGCGACGGAGGGCCCGCTCATCGAATCGCACGAGCGTTTCCCGGAACGCGTGAATGCCGGATTCATGCAGATCGTCGACACCGGCCACATCCGCCTGCGGGTGTACGAGCGCGGCGCGGGCGAAACGCTCGCCTGCGGCACGGGCGCCTGCGCTGCCGTCGTGTCGGGCATCGTCCGCGGCGTGCTGACCAGCCCCGTGGACGTGGAGACCCGCGGCGGTCGTCTGCGCATCCGCTGGGACGGTGGCGCGAGCCCCGTCCTCATGACCGGACCCGCCGAAACGGTGTTCGAGGGCGAAGTGTCCGTCCCGAACATCACCGATCACTGACCGAAACAGAACCGTCCACCCAGGGGAAGCAATGAGATTCACGGCCGACGAGGTTGCCCAGTATCTGAAGGATCATCCGGAGTTCTTCGACGAGTATGCGGAGATGCTGGCCGAGATCTACGTGCCCCATCCGCACGGCGGGCGTGCCATTCCGATCGCCGAGCGGCAGATCGTCACGCTGCGCGAGCGCAACCGCGCGCTGGAGAGCAAGCTGCATGAGCTGGTGCAGTTCGGCCAGGAGAACGACGGCACGATCGCCAAGATGCACGGGCTCACCCTCGCGCTCCTCGCGGCGGATTCTCTCGATGCTGCGGCCGCCGCCCTGGTGGTCACGCTGCGATCGGATTTCGCGGTGCCGCAGGTCGCGCTGCGCCTGTGGGGCGACGGTGCCGGGAGTGGCACCGTGTTCGGCCCCGCCAGCAACGAGGTCCGCGTGTTCGCCGAGAGTCTCAAGGCGCCTTACTTCAGCCCCAATGCGATGTTCGAGACCGCGCAGTGGTTCGGCGACGGAGGCGAAGCGTTGCAGTCCTTCGGCTATGTGCCGCTTCGGGCCGGCGGGCGTGTCGGTCTGCTGGCGATGGGGTCGGACAATCCCGACCGGTTCCGGCCGGAGATGGGATCGCTCTATCTCGAGCGCATGGGCGAGATCGCTTCGGCCGTGTTCGCCCGGCAGCTTCCGGCGGAGTGATGACCGACGGGGTCGAGGCACCGGCCGACCACCCGCTGTTCGACGGGTACCTCACCCATCTCAGCAGCGAACGGCGGCTCGCGGCGCTCACCGTCGAGAACTACGCGCGCGATGTGCGCGATCTGCTCGAACTGGTGGGCACGACGCCGTTCGAGCGGCTCACGGTCCACGACATCCGGCGTTTCGTCGCGCGTCTTCATGCGCAGGGTCTGGGCGGGCGCAGCCTGGCCCGGAAGCTCTCGGCCTGGCGCGGGTTCTTCGACTACCTGGCCCGCGATCACGGCCTGACCGCCAACCCGGCCGCGGGCCTCAAGGCGCCCAAGTCCCCCAAGCGCCTGCCCGCCAGCCTCACGCCGGACGAGGCTGCGAGTCTCCTCGACGGCGCGGACGAAGATGCGCTTCCGCTGCGCGACCGCGCGATGTTCGAACTGATCTACTCCTCGGGTCTGCGGCTGGCGGAAGTCCTGGGGGTCCGCCTCGAGGACATCGATCTCGCCGCCGGCACGGTGAGGGTGCTCGGCAAGGGCTCCAAGACGCGGGTCGTTCCGGTGGGGGCCCAGGCCATCGCCGCCGTGGAGCGCTGGCTGCCGGAGCGCGCCCTGATGGCGAATACGGAGGAAAAGGCGCTGTTCGTGTCCCGTCGGGGCGGCCCTCTGCATCCCCGAACGGTCCAGGCGCGGCTGACGGCCCGGGCGAAGGCCCACGGCCTGGACGCCAAGGTTCATCCCCACGTGCTGCGGCACTCCTTTGCCTCGCACATCCTCCAGTCGAGCGGCGACCTCCGGGCGGTGCAGGAACTGCTCGGTCACGCCAGCATTTCCACCACGCAGGTGTACACGCACCTCGACTTCCAGCACCTCGCCAAGGCCTACGACGCGGCCCACCCGCGCGCGCGGAAGAAGACTTAGCGCACGGGCGAGCCTTGCGTGACCGAGGCAACATGCACTATCTTGCATGTCTCGACTGCCCTGACCCGATCGCCGGGTCCCCGTGCTCATGGATGCTTCTCCGGATTCCCCGATTCCCAGACCGGACCGCGACCCCCTGCTTCTCGCCATCGGGGAGCGCATCCGGCTGCTGAGGCTGCGTCGGGGTCTCACCCGCAAGGCGCTGGCCGTGGCGGCCGGGATCTCGGAGCGGCACCTGGCCAATCTGGAACTGGGGACGGGGAACGCCTCCATCCTCGTCCTCGCCCAGGTCGCCCGCGCCCTGCAGTGCGCGCTGGCGGAGGTCATCGGCGACAGCACCACGGCTTCCCCGGAAGGGCTCCTGATCCGCAGTCTGCTCGCCGGACGCTCCGAGCCGGAGCTCCAGCAGGTCCGGCAGATGCTCGCCGCGATGTTCGGACAAGGGCGGGATCCTGCCCGCGCCGGACGCATCGCCCTGGTCGGTCTGCGCGGGGCAGGTAAGTCCACACTTGGCCAGATCCTCTCTCAGGGCTTGGGGCTGCCCTTCATCGAACTCAGCCGGGAGATCGAGCGGATCGCCGGCTGCGGACTCGTGGAGATCCATTCCCTGGTGGGCTCCGGCGGCTACCGGCGCTACGAACGGGAAGCTCTGGAAGCCGCCATCGAGGCCCATCCCAGGTTCGTCATGGCGACGCCCGGCGGGCTGGTTTCCGAACCGGGGACCTTCGGGCGCCTCATCGACCGGTGCTTCACCGTCTGGCTTCGCGCGACGCCCGAAGACCACATGGGGCGGGTGATGGCCCAGGGCGATTTCCGCCCGATGGCCGCCAGCCGCGAGGCCATGGAGGACCTCCGGCGCATCCTGGCCGGGCGAGAGGCCTTCTACGCCAAGGCCGATCTCACCTTCGATACGAGCGGCCGGACCCTCGAGCGAGCGGGTGCCGAACTCCTGTCTGCCGTCAGCGCCGCGACCGGCATCCGCCCCGGCAAGGCGGTACCGGCCGCTTGACGGCAGTTCGACGCATGAACTATCGTGCACGTCCCTGAACGAACCATCCGCCGCATCCGACGGTGACGAGGCTGCCATGTCCGAGAATCCCCGCGTCGACTACCAGACCGACCCGAGCCGCTACCGGCACTGGAAGCTGTCCTTCGACGGGGCGGTCGCCACCCTCGCGCTCGATGTGGCGGAAGACGGCGGTCTCCGCCCCGGCTACGCCCTCAAGCTGAATTCCTATGACCTCGGCGTCGACATCGAACTGCACGACGCTTTGAATCGCGTCCGGTTCGAGCACCCCGAGGTGCGCTGCGTCGTGGTCACCAGCCTCAAGGACCGGATCTTCTGTTCCGGCGCCAACATCTTCATGCTGGGGCTCTCCACCCACGCCTGGAAGGTGAACTTCTGCAAGTTCACCAACGAGACGCGCAACGGCATCGAGGACTCCTCGCGCCATTCCGGGCTCAAGTTCCTTGCCGCCGTGAACGGCGCCTGCGCCGGCGGGGGCTACGAACTGGCCCTCGCCTGCGATGAAATCCTGCTGATCGACGACCGCTCATCGGCCGTGTCCCTGCCAGAGGTACCCCTCCTGGGCGTCCTGCCCGGCACGGGGGGCCTCACCCGGGTCACCGACAAGCGCCATGTCCGGCACGACCTCGCGGACGTCTTCTGCACGACGACCGAAGGCGTGCGAGGCCAGCGCGCCCTGGACTGGCGTCTCGTCGACGCCCTCGCCAAGCCTGCCCAGTTCTCCCAGGCTGTGGCAGCCCGCGCGGCGGACCTGGCCGCGAAGAGCGATCGTCCCTCGGACGCGAAAGGCGTCGCGCTTACCCCGCTTCAGCGCACCATCACCGAGGACGGCCTGGAGTACCGCAACGTATCGGTGCGCATCGACAGATCTGCGCGTACCGCCACCATCACCGTTCGCGCGCCGACGACGCCGCAACCCGCCGACATCGACGGCATCGTGAGCGCCGGCGCCGACTGGTGGCCCATGCAGATGGGGCGTGAACTCGACGACGCCATCCTTTCGCTGCGGACCAACGAACTTGCCGCGGGCACGTGGCTCCTCAAGACGGAGGGGTCTGCCGAATCCGTTCTGGCCTGCGACGCGGTCATGCGGACTCACGCAGGCCACTGGTTCGTGCGCGAAGTCACCGGTCTGCTGCGGCGCGCGCTCGCCCGGCTGGACGTGTCGTCCCGCACCCTGTTCGCGCTGATCGAACCCGGCTCCTGTTTCGCCGGCACGCTGGCCGAGCTGGTCTTCGCCGCTGACCGCGCCTATATGGCAGCGCTGCCCGACACCCCCGAGAAGGCGCCCCGGCTGGCGCTCTCGGAGCAGAACTTCGGCACGTATCCGATGGTCAACGGCCAGTCGCGTCTGGCACGCCGCTTCTACGAGGAGGCGGCCCCGCTGGAGGCCGCCCGCGCCACGATCGGTCGCTCACTCGATGGCGAAGAGTCCTTTGCGCTCGGGCTCGTCACGGCAACGCCGGACGACATCGACTGGCCCGACGAGATCCGCCTTGCCGTGGAGGAGCGTGCCGCCATGTCTCCGGACGCGCTCACCGGGCTCGAGGCGAACCTGCGCTTCGCCCAGCGCGAATCGATGGAGACTCGCATCTTCGGGCGACTGTCGGCGTGGCAGAACTGGATCTTCATCCGCCCGAGCGCGGTCGGAGAGAAGGGCGCGCTGAAGGTCTACGGCAAGGGCGAGCGCGCCCAGTTCGACCCGAACCGCGTCTGACCGCACTCGTTGTGCAGCGCTCGTCCCGGCGGAACGCGCTGCAACCGAATCACCCTCCGCCGCGCACCCACCCGTTTCCCGGAGCGCAGTCATGAGCATCAACTACAGCGAGAAGATCCCGAACAACGTGAACCTCTCCGAGGACCGCGCCCTTCAGCGCGCGCTGGAGCAGTGGCAGCCCAACTTCCTCGACTGGTGGGGTGACGTGGGGCCCGACGGGTCCCAGGATTTCGACGTGTATCTGCGCACTGCCGTGAGCGTGGATCCGCAGGGCTGGGCGCAGTTCGACCACGTGAAGATGCCGGACTACCGCTGGGGCATCTTCCTCAATCCGCGCGAGGAAGGCCGCAAGATCCACTTCGGCGAGCACATGGGCGAGGATGTGTGGCAGGACGTGCCCGGTGAACACCGCGCGAACCTGCGTCGCATCATCGTGACCCAGGGCGACACCGAGCCCGCCTCGGTCGAGCAGCAGCGCCATCTGGGTCTCACCGCACCGTCGATGTACGACCTGCGCAATCTCTTCCAGGTGAACGTCGAGGAAGGCCGGCACCTCTGGGCGATGGTCTATCTGCTGCACCGCTACTTCGGCCGGGACGGCCGCGAGGAAGCCGAGGCCCTGCTGGAGCGGCGCTCGGGCGACCAGGACAATCCGCGGATCCTCGGGGCGTTCAACGAGCGCACGCCCGACTGGCTCAGCTTCTTCATGTTCACCTACTTCACCGATCGCGACGGCAAGTTCCAGTTGTGCGCGCTGGCGGAGTCGGGCTTCGATCCGCTCGCCCGCACGACGAAGTTCATGCTCACGGAAGAGGCGCACCACATGTTCGTCGGCGAGTCCGGCGTGTCGCGCGTCCTGCAGCGCACCTGCGACGTGATGAACCAGCTGAAGACCGACGATCCGGTCAAGGTCCGCGCGGCCGGGGCCATCGACCTCGCGACCATCCAGCGCTACCTCAACTTCCACTACTCGGTCACCATCGATCTGTTCGGCGCCGACCAGTCCTCCAACGCCGCGATGTTCTACAGCACCGGCATCAAGGGCCGTTACGAGGAAGGCAAGCGCACGGACGATCACCGTCTTCGCGGCGACACCTACCGGGTGCTCGAGGTGCAGGACGGCCGGCTGGTCGAGAAGGAAGTCCCCATGCTGAACGCGCTCAACGAAGTCCTGCGCGACGACTTCATCAAGGACTCCGTGGCTGGCGTGAATCGCTGGAACAAGGTCCTGGAAAAGGCGGGCATCCCCAATCGCCTCACGGTTCCGCACAAGGCGTTCAACCGCCAGATCGGCACGCTCGCCAACGTGCGCATCTCGCCGGAAGGCCAGCCGCTTTCGCAGGCACAATGGGACGCCGGTCGCGACACGTGGCTGCCGACGGCGGAAGATCGCGCCTTCGTGCAGTCGCTGATGGGCCGGGTCGTGGAGCCGGGCAAGTTCGCCGGCTGGATCGCGCCGCCGGCGATGGGAATCAACCGCCAGCCGGTGAACTTCGAGTACATCCGGTTCAACTGAGCCGGCAGCACGGAGGAACGCGGATGGACATGCCAGTGCAGGGAGCGCTCCTCCGTCAGCACCTGATCGACCCGGAGATCTGCATCCGGTGCAACACGTGCGAGGCCACCTGCCCCATCGGGGCGATCACGCACGACGACCGCAACTACGTCGTAAAGGCCGACGTCTGCAATGCATGCATGGCGTGCGTGCCGCCCTGTCCCACGGGGGCCATCGACAACTGGCGCAACGTGCCCAAGGCGTCGGCCTACCCGATCGAGGACCAGCTGCTGTGGGACGAGCTGCCGGCCGAGCTTCCGCCGGACCAGCTCGCGCTCGCGGAGCCTGGCACGACCCTGCCGCAAACCGAGCCCGCGCCCGCTGTCTCGGCGGACCCGATCGGGGAAGTGTTCGACGCGAAGCGCTACAACGCCACGCTCCCGCCCTGGTCTGCGGCGCATGCCTACACCAACCTCTATGGCCCCAAGGCGCCGATCACCGCCACGGTGGTCGGCAACTTCCGAGTGACCGATGCCGGCACCGAGAGCGACACGCACCACGTAGTCCTCGATTTCGGCGCCATGCCCTTCCCCGTGCTCGAAGGCCAGTCGATCGGCATCATCCCGCCCGGGACGGACGCCAACGGCCGCCCGCATCATGCGCGGCAGTACTCGATCGCGAGCCCGCGCAACGGCGAGCGCCCCGGGTACAACAACGTCTCGCTCACCGTGAAGCGGGTCACCGCGGATCCGCAGGGCAAGCCGATGCGCGGCGTCTGCTCACACTATGTCTGTGATCTGAAGGTGGGGGACACCGTGCAGGTCATCGGTCCCTTCGGGGCTTCCTTCCTGATGCCCAATCACCCGCGCTCGAACATCGTGATGATCTGCACCGGGACGGGCAGCGCCCCCATGCGGGCCATGACCGAATGGCGCCGGCGGCTTCGCGCGAGCGGCAAGTTCGAAGGGGGCAAGCTGATGCTCTTCTTCGGCGCGCGGACCCAGCAGGAGCTGCCTTACTTCGGCCCGCTCATGAATCTCCCGAAGGACTTCATCGACGTGAATCTCGCGTTCTCGCGCACGCCCGGGCAGCCGAAGCGATACGTGCAGGACCTCATGCGCGAGCGTGCCGCCGATCTCGCCGGGCTGCTGAAGGACCCGAACACGTTCTTCTACGTCTGCGGGTTGCGCAGCATGGAGGAGGGTGTGGTGCTGGCGCTGCAGGAAGTCGCCCGTGACGCGGGACTCCCGTGGGACGACCTCGGCCCGGCCCTGCAGCGCGAGGGCCGGTTGCATCTCGAGACCTACTGAGGCGTCAGGCGAGCGCGCCCCTGATGAGGGCGAGCAGGTCACCGAAGTCGTCGACGGCCTGCAGCTGCGGGAACTGCTGCTTCACGTTGTCCGGCGCGTGGAACAGGAAGCCCGCTTCGGCCTGCAGCAGCATGGACGTGTCGTTGAACGAATCCCCCGCTGCCACCACCCGGTAGTTGAGTCCCTGGAACGCCTTCACGGCTTCGCGCTTCTGGTCCGGGATGCGCAGCTTGTAGTCGACGATCCGGTCGTCTTCCACCACGAGCCGGTGGCACAGCAGCGTCGGCATGCCGAGCTGGCGCATGAACGGCGCGGCGAACTGCTCGAACGTGTCGGACAGGATGACCATCTGCGTGAGGCTGCGCAGCTCGTCCAGGAAGGCGCGCGCGCCCTCCAGCGGCTCCAGCGTGCCGATCACCCGCTGGATGTCGCTCAGCTTGAGGCCGTTGTCCGCGAGAATCCGCAGGCGGCCGCGCATCAGCTTGTCGTAGTCGGGCTCGTCGCGGGTGGTGCGGCGCAGAGCCTCGATCCCCGTCTTGGTGGCTACGGCGATCCAGATTTCGGGGGTGAGCACACCCTCCATATCGAGGGTGACGATGGTCTGCTTCACGGTGACGGGCCGGGGAGTGGTCGGGAACGGGCGCAAGTGTAACGACTTCGGACTCGGGTAGGCTTGCCGCGTTGACGGAAAAAGCGGAGTGGCGCCATGAGTTTCGAGCTCTACGTTTTCGATTCGACCCGCGTGGGTACCGTGGACGAGGCCCGGGAACAGGTGGCATCGGGCGCGTACTTCGACACATCCAGGCCCCACAGCGACCGGGCCGCCCGCAAGTGGAAGACCGCGAACCGCCTCGTCGCCAGCCATCGTCACCTCCGCGCCGAGGAGTTCGACATTCCGGCGATGGCAAAGTGGGAGAAGCTGGCGCCCGAGGCGTTCGACGCGAAGAACGCCTATGTGCCGGTAGGCGATCCCGATGGCGGCGATCCGGTCCGCTTCACCGTGTTCGACGACGTGGTCGAGATCTACGTGGACCCGCCGCCTGAGACGGCGACCTTCGAGTCGGTGGCGGAAAGCCTCCGCGAGTCTCTTTCCGGCCTGGCCATGCACGGAATGGATCTGGTCTTCGACCCGCAGGGGGATCGCCTCCTGGCGCCGGATACGGATGCTGCGTCGCTTGCGGCCGCTTACCGTTTCGCGTGCGAACGGCCGCCGCAGGCGTCGGGCAAGCCCGCGGCGCCGGCCGCGTCCGCTGCGGCTCCCGTGAAACCGTGGTGGAAGCTCTGGTAGACGTCAGTCCGTTCCCGGCACCGGACATCCCGGGGCCCGCTTGCCCGCGAGATACTCGTCGATGAGTGTCCGATAGCGGTCGCGCCCGAAGCTCGGAAAGTGCCCCCCGTGCACGATGTTCACGGGCAGTTCCCGCAGTCGACGCATGGTGTCCTCGTACATCGGGATGTCCGAGTGATAGGCGTCGTCCACCAGCGGGCCGTCGTACACCGCGTCACCGGATAGCAGGACGCCCGTACCCTTCTCCCAAAGTGCGATGGAGCCCGGCGAGTGTCCGGGCACGTGGATCACCTCGAAGACGCGATCGCCCAGATCGATGACGTCACCGGCCTCGACGAGACGGGTGGCCGGCGCGGCGATCACTTCGTACTCGGCCTGGCGGTATCCGCCGGGGGGCAGTCGCTCGAACATCTCCACCACCGCGTAACGGTCTGCGAGCGTGCGGTCCGCTCGCGGGTCGGCAAGGATGTGTGCTTCAGCGGGGTGGCAGGCGCGCTCGCGAAACTCGTGGTGATTGCCGATGTGGTCGAAGTGCGCGTGACTCGCCACCGCCAGCAGCGGACGCGCCGCGAGCCAGGGCAGCTGCCCGGCGAGGCTCACCACGCCCATGCCGCTGTCCATCAGCAGATCGCGGTCGCGCCCGCGTACGTGCCAGATGTTGCAGCGGTAGAACGGGTCGATGTAGTGCTCGTCGATGTGCGTCACGCCATGGTCGAGCGTCCGGACGCGATACCACTCGCGAGCGTCGGCATGAGGGCGTTCCGTCGGGCCGGCCAAGTCAGTCCTCCAGCAGGATCAGACCCGAATCGCGTACGGCGATCGGTGCGGGTTCGGCGGCGGCGGGCACCGTATGCGGCGCGACCTTCGCGAGCAGCGTGAACCCCTGGGGGCCGGTGCCGGTCACGCGGAGGAAACTTCCCTGGAACACCTGCCCGGTGATCCGCAGCGACCCGAGGGACTGTTCCCCCGGCCCCGCATCGCCGAAGCGCACGGCTTCGGGACGCAGCGCGATTGCCACGCTGTCTCCGCGCGTGCGATTGCCCTCGACCACGATGCGACCGCACGGCGTGTCCACCGCGATGCGCCCGTTGTCGGCCTGCGTCACCGTGCCCTCCAGCACCGTGCTCTCGCCGAGGAAGCCCGCCGAGAAGCGCGTGCGCGGGCGCTCGTACACTCGGTCGGGCGGCCCCATGTCCTCGATGCGGCCGCGATTCATGATCACCACGAGGTCGGCGATCGCCATGGCTTCTTCCTGGTCGTGCGTGACGTGCACGAAGGTGCGCGCCTGGGAGCGCTGGATGCGGCGCAGCTCGTCCTGCATCTGCCTGCGCAGCCGCAGGTCCAGGGCGCCGAGCGGTTCATCGAGCAGCAGCAGTGCCGGTTCGGTGACGAGCGCCCGCGCGAGCGCAATGCGCTGCCGTTGTCCGCCGGATGTGGCTCCGATGGCGCGCGGGCCGAAGCCGTCGAGGCCCACGAGGCGAAGGGCGTCGTCCACCCGCCGGGCGATCTCGCGCTTCGCCATGCCCCGCACGGACAGGCCGAAGCCCACGTTGCCCGCGACCGAAAGGTGCGGGAACAATGCGTAGTCCTGGAATACCGTGGCGGTGGGGCGTTTCGCGGGCGGCATCGCCGTGACGTCGTCCTGGCCGATGAACACCCGTCCTTCGGTGGGTGAAGTGAAGCCGCCCAGCATCGACAGCACCGTCGTCTTCCCCGACCCCGACGGGCCGAGCAACACCACGTAGCTGCCCGGCGGCACGGTGAAGCTCACCTTGTCGACGGCCGTCACGCCGTCATAGCGCTTGCTCACGCCTTCGAGACGCAGTTCAGCCGAGGCGCTCACGCCGCCCCCTTCGCCACACGGCCAGTTCGAACACGATGCCGGCGACCACGGAAACCAGGAACACCAGGGTCCCCGCGGCGTTGGTCTGCGGGTTGAGGCCGGTGCGTAACATCCCCCAGATGACGACGGGCAGCGTCGGATCGAATGCGGACAGCAGAAACGCCACGACGAACTCGTCCCACGAGAACGTGAGCGACAGCAGGAACGCGCCGAGAATGGCCGGACGCAGCAGAGGCACCGTCACGCGCAGGAACACCTGCGCCTCGCTCGCGCCCAGATCCCGTGCTGCCTGTTCCAGCCGCGCCTGCTCCGGGTCGAACTGCCCGTACACCACGGCGAACGCCAGCGGCAGATTGAGCACGACATGGCCGATGCCCACGGCGACGAGCGACTTCTCGATGCCGACGGCACTGAAGGCGACCAGCAGGCCCACGCCGATGACGAGATAGGACACCGCGAGCGGCATGAAGAGCAGCCCTTCGAGGAGGCGGCGTCCCGGGACGCGATGACGGGCCAGCCCCCACGCCGCCAGCGTGGCGAGCAGCGTGGCGAGCGCGGACGACAGCAGCCCGACGATCACGGAGTTCCACGTGGCCTCCGTGATGCGCTCGTCGTCCAGCATCTCGCGATACCAGTCGAGGGACGGGCCTTCGAAGGGCGGTACCGGCACCGAGCCTTCGTGGAACGAGAACAGCACCAGCACCGCCACGGGCAGATAGATGAAGAGCAGCAGCGGCCCCAGGATGAGGCCGGTGGTCGCGTGCTGCCGGAGC
Source organism: uncultured Rhodocyclaceae bacterium (assembly GCA_964510915.1). Classification (GTDB taxonomy): domain Bacteria; phylum Pseudomonadota; class Gammaproteobacteria; order Burkholderiales. The sequence continues at coordinate 18,098 of CAZEDA010000001.1, forward strand.
GTGATCGCGCTCATGGCCGGCGGCCCGTGAGCCAGCGCGCGAGCGCCAGGTAGGCGATGGTGACCATCAGCATGAGGATCAGCGACAGCGCCGCTGCCATGGGGATGTCACCCCGGCGGTTGATCTGCAGCAGGATGATCTGCGGCATCAGCAGCTCGGTGTTGCCGCCGAGGATCTGCGGCGTGATGTAGTCGCCGATGGTGATCACGATCGTGAGGAATGCTCCCGCTGCGATGCCCGGGGCCGCGAGCGGCAGCGTGACCCGGGTGAAGACCTGCCAGCGGTTCGCCCCGAGATCGGCGGCGGCCAGCCCGAGCTTCGGATCGATGCGCACGAGACTGGCGTAAATGGTGAGCGTGCAGAGCATCACCGAGAAGTGCACGAAACCCGTGATGGTGGCCCCGCGGTTGAAGGACAGGGCGAGCGGTTCGTCCACGAGCCCAAGCGACATCAGCGTGCCGTTTACCACGCCTTCCGGCGCCAGGACCAGCAGCCACGCGTACGAGCGCACGACGTAGGAGGTCCAGAAGGGCAGGACGGCGGCCATCAGCCACAGCCGCTGCCGTTCCGGTCGGATTCGCGTCGCGATGGCATGGGCCAGCGGAAACGCCAGCAGGACGGCGAGCACCGTAACGGTCAGCGTGACTTCGACCGAATTGAGCAGCCCGAGGCGGAACGACTCCTGATCGAGGAAGCGACGGTAGTTGTCGAGGCCCGGGGTCGTGACGAGTTCGGCGCCCTCACGGCGGAACAGGCTCCACACGGCGATGGCCCCGGAGGGCAGCGCGAAGAACGCGAGCGTCCAGAGCAGGGCCGGCGCCGCGAGCGCCAGACCCTTGCGCGCATCACGACCCCGGCTTGCCGACTCTTCCGAGCCGGCCATCACCGTCGTCACTTCCATGGCAGAGGGAACCGGGCGCCGCCGACTACTTCTGCAGCACTTCGGCCCAGAGGTCCTGCATGGCCTTGTCGAACGATTCGGTGGGCGAGAGGTAGGCGTAGGACTTCGCGAGGAACTTCGACTGCTCGTCCCAGCGCAGCGTCTTCTTCTGCTTGTCGTTGAGCGCCGCCTTCGAGTTCGCGGGCATGCCCCAGTAGCAGGACGACGTGGCGAGCTTCGCCTGACCTTCCGGAGAGAGCACGTACTGCACGAAGGCGGTCGCTTCCTTCTGCTTCTTCGAGGCCGCGAACACGCCGATGGCCTGCTGCCAGCGCACGCCGCCCACGTCCGGCAGCACCCAGTCGAGATGGGGCTTCTCCCGTGCGAGGCCCGCCACGAGATACTCGCCGCCGCCGGCCACGATGGCGACCTGACCCGTGGCGATGGCCGTCTGCGAAGTGACCACGTCGCCCACCATCGCGGCGTTCGCGCGCATGGCCTTCAGCTTCTCGCGGATGGCGGGCAGGTCGGCTTCCGTGAGCGACTGCGGCTTCTTGCCCAGCGCGATGGCGATCTGGCTGATGATCGGCAGGTAGTAGTCGTAGATGCCGACCTTGCCCTTGAAGGCGGGATTCCACAGCGTGGTCACATCCCGCGCCTGCTCCGGCGTGACCTTCTTCTTGTCGTAGGCCACGGCGTTGTAGCCGAACTTCTCGGGGATCGCGTACATCTTCCCGTCGACGACGTGGTACTCGGGCAGGCGCACGACCTCGGGGATGTCGGCCATCGGGAAGTCCTTCGCCTCCAGCGGGGCGAGCAGGCCCCGAGCGACGACGCGGCGGACATCGGTGGAGTCGACGACGAACACGTCCCAGCTCCCCGGCTTCGACTGTTCGAGCAGCGCGAGGGCGGTGCCCGTCCCCTCGTAGTCCTTCACGTTGACCTTGATGCCGGTCTTCGCCGTGAAGCCCTTGAGGAAGCCGGCGTCCGTGTGGTCGCACCACACGAGTGCGTTGATGGAGCCGGCCGCGCCGGCCAGGGTCGTCCAGCCCGCGACCGCCACGGCAGCGGCAACACGGGACAGCAGTCGGATCGTCTTCTCGGGGGGCGTCATGTTTTAGGCTCCATGGTTCCTGGCAGGGGCGAAGGTGGCCCGATTCTAGGGAAGGTCCGGTCGGTTGGCACGGACGGCGATGCAGACCGTCCAGGCGGGTGTCCCGCAAGCACGCGGCGGTCCCGCGACCGTCGCACGCACGGCGCGCCATCGTGACTTCGCCCGGGTGCGCAGTCGTGCCGGCATCAAGGCGTCCGGTTCTGCGGGCTTGACACTCGGACGCTCGCCGCTATTCTCCAGCTTGCCGCGCCCGCGGCGATTCCCGGAGTGGTATCCATGCCGAATGCATCTGCGCCGGCCGCGCTCGTCGTCGACGATCAGGAGACGGTCCGTGCCCAGATCGCATTCGCACTCCGGTCCCTGGGAGTCTCGAGGGTGCTCGAAGCCGCGGACGGCGCCGAGGCCCTGGCCATCCTCGGCAACACCCCGCCGGACGAGGCCATCCTCGTCCTGGTCGATCTGCAGATGCCGGGCATGGATGGCATCGAACTCATGCGCCGCCTCGCGGAGAACGCCGGCAGGGTGACTGTCGTGCTGGTGAGCGGTGCCGAGCCCCGGGTTCTGCGCGCGGCCGCCCAGTTGTCGCGCGAGTACGGCCTCCAGCTCGGAGGGTGTTTCGCCAAGCCCGTGAGCGCGAGCCAGCTGCGGCCCCTGGTGGATCGTATGCGCAGCGGCGACATGGACGGCGGCATCCGCGCCGAGTCCGAGGTCGAGGATCTCGCCCGGGCGCTGCGTGCGGGCGAGATTGTCCCGTACTACCAGCCTGTCATCGATCTGGCCTCCGGTGCCGTCGCGGGGGTCGAGGCCCTCGCGCGATGGCACCACCCCGAGCGCGGGGTGATCCCGCCCAAGGACTTCATCGCGCTGTCGGAGCAGAGCGGGCTCATCTCCCGGCTCACCGAAGTGATGATGACGCGAGCGCTGGTGGACCTCGCCGCGCTCGAAGCCGCCGGTCATGTCCTGCGCGTGGCGATCAACCTCTCCGCGCGGGGCGTCGATCGTCCGGATCTGCCCGACGCCGTCGAAGCCCGCACGCGCGTGGTCGGCATCGACCCCGATCGCGTGACCTTCGAGATCACCGAGACGCAGCTCACGGCCAACCCGCTCGCGTTTCTCGAAGTGGTGTCACGGCTCCGGCTCAAGGGTTTCCGGCTGTCGATCGACGATTTCGGGACCGGACAATCCACGCTCGAACAGCTGCGCCGCCTGCCCTTCACCGAACTCAAGGTGGACGCGACCTTCATGCGCGGCGCGCTGGACGATCCGCTGTCGAAGGCGATCCTCGAGAGCTGCGTCGACGTGGCAAGGCGGCTGGAACTCCACGTGGTCGCCGAAGGCATCGAGACCGAGGACTGTCTCACCCTCGCGCGCGACCTCGGCTGTGATCAGGGGCAGGGCTATCACATCTCCCATCCGCTTCCGGTCGATGCGCTGCGGGCCTGGCTCGACGCGCGCCGGTCGCCCTCTTCGGGACAGACCGCCTGCGCGTGACCGGTGCGAGACTCCGCTGCGGAATCGCAGACCGGAGAGATCGTCTCAGACGGCGCGGTCGTGGTCACTGCGTTCCGGCCCGTCCTCCACGGCATCGACATACGTCTGCAGACCATGGGATGCAGTCGCGGAGAGCTGTCGGGCGCGGTCCCGGTCGCCCCGCTCCTCGGCCTGCTGGATCTCCGCGAACAGTCGGGCGAGCCGAGCAGCACCAGCCGACGCCGCGCTGCCTTTCGCGGCGTGCGCTGCCTCGACGATGGCTTCGTGCTTTCCTTCGGCGAGTGCGGCTGTCACGCGTTCGACCGAGCTTGCCAATGACTTCGCTGCACGTCGTGCGAACGCGGTCACTTCCGAGACTTCCGAAGTGCCGAGCAACGCGGTGAGCTGAGCCCGATCGAACGCCGGCGCTTCGTCCGGCGTGGCGATGGCGGAGGTCGACGCGCCTGACGCTGATCGCGCCGCGACGATGGCCGGAGCCAGCCTCTGCAGCACGGCGTCCAGAGCCGAGGGCAGTACAGGTTTCTGGGCGAACTCGAAGGCTGTGCCATCTTCCCCGCGCGGAATCTCCTCGCCCGGGTCGGTGGTGGCGCTGAGGACGAGGATGGGTAGAGCCCGGTGCGTCGCGGGCAGCAGGGTGCGGATGCGGCGCGCGAGTTCGAGTCCGTCCATCTCCGGCATGTGGATGTCGGTGATGACCAGGCCGAAGCGTTCGGGCGTTGCCCCGATTGCACGCCACGCGTCGGCACCATCGCGGAACGCCTCCACGACGCATCCCAGCGTTGCGCACTGGCGCGTCACGACTTCGCGATGGATCTCGTCGTCGTCCACCACCGCGACGACCAGTCCGCGTTCGCGTGCGTCGCCGGGTTCCGGAGCCCGATACGTCAGCGACGGCACCGACGCCGTTTCCGATTCCGGCGGCGGCGCCTTCGCCGGGTCGAAGGGGAGCGTGAAGACGAACGTCGCGCCGCGATCCGGCTCGCCGCTCGCTTCGATCCGTCCGCCCATCATCGTGGCGAGTTCGCGGCAGATGGAGAGGCCGAGACCCGTGCCGCCGAACTGCTTCGCGGTCTGGGGGCTCGCCTGTTCGTAGGGCTGGAACAGCCGGTCGCGAGTGGCTTCATCGAACCCGATGCCCGTGTCGGTCACCGAGAGCCGTGTCGTTCCGTCCGTACCGCGTTCCGCGTGCACGCGGATCTCTCCCTTGCGCGTGAACCTCGCCGCGTTGGACAGCAGGTTGTCGAGCACCTGACGGATGCGCAGGGAATCGCCGTGCAGGAAGCGCGGCAGGGCGGGATCCCGTGTCCACGCGACGCGGACCGGCTTGTCGCCGACGAGACTGCCCGCGAGTGCGGTCGCCTGTTCCAGGAGTGCGTCGAGATCGAAGTCGGCCGGGTCGAGATGCAGGCGGCCCGCTTCGATCTTCGAGATGTCGAGCAGATCATTCAGCACGCGCAGGAGATTCTGAGCGGACTGCCCGATGAGCCCCAGCAGCCGATCCGGGTCGGGCGGCGGCGGTGTGCCGGTCACGAGCCGCAGCATGCCGATCATCCCGGCGAGCGGTGTGCGGATCTCGTGGCTCATCTTGGCGAGAAAGCGGCTCTTCGCACGGTCCGCGGCCTCTGCTGCAGCGCGGGCCTGATCGAGCGCCACCTGCAGGGCTTTCTCGGCAGTGATGTCGAATGCCGTGCCGTCCCACAGCACGCTGCCGTCGGCCTGGGGGCGCGGAATCGCACTGATCGCGAGCCACCTCGTCGAACCGTCCGGCAGCCTGCTCCGGTACTCCGCATGCAGCGGCTCGGGCGATGGCATCGGGGCATTGATGCGCGCGGTCAGTGCGGCGCGATCCTCGTCCACCATCGTCTCGAAGATGCGGCGCGGATCGCCCAGGGCCGTCTCGGGCGCGATCCCGTGCAGTGAGCGGATGCCGCCGCTCACGAAAGTGAACCGGCCGCGTTCGCCAGGCCGGCTGACGTAGCGCCACACCACACCGGGTGCCGCGTCGGTGATGTCGCGCAGCAGGGACGCCGCATCGCGGGCTTCGGCACGGGCGCTTTCCAGATCGGAGATATCGACGATGACGCCGACGAGTCCGCCGGCAACGGACCCTGACCCTGCCGCCGGAAATGCGCTCAACGAGTAGAGGATGTCCCGGTCTGCGCCGTCGTGACGGCGTGCCCGCAGCCGGATCGTCCGGGAGCGGGAGTCGGCGAGCACCTCCGCTTCGACCGCGAGCACCTGCTCCCGCGCGCCCGTGCCCAGGTGATCGAACTCCTGCATCCGCCGGCCCGCGATGCTGTCGCGCTCGATGCCGTAGAAGCGCGCGAAGGCGCCGTTGCAGCCGAGATAGCGCCCTTCGACGTCCTTGAACACGACCGGCTCCGGCATGGCTTCCAGCAGCGCACTGCGAAAGGCGATCTGCGTGGCGAGCGCCGCCTGGGCCTCTGCGCGCTGCGCGACTTCGCGGCGGAGACGGCGGTTCCAGATGGCGATGACGACGATCGCACCGGCAGCAGCTGCCAGCAGAGGAATGCCGATCGAGAGGACCGTGGTCCAGTCCCGGGTCTCGACGACGGTGGCGGTGACCCAGCGCTCGCGAATCGCCGCGCGTTCGTCGGCGGAGATTGAGGCCACTGCCTTGTCGATCGCGGACACCAGCTCGGGCCAGTCGCTGCGCACGCCGAAGCGCAGTTCGAAGGGATAGGCGTCCGTCGTGCCCACGACGCGGAGATTCGTGAGCAGCAGCTGTCGGATCGCGTGGGTGGTCACGATCACGGGTCCCACGTGCGCGTCGGCCGTGCCCGTCGACACGGCGCGCAGTGCGGATTCCGTGTCGGGGACGAGGACGAGATCGATCGAGGGGAAGTTGCGTGCGAGCCAGAGCGTCGGGCCGTAGCCGCTTTCCATCGCCACCCGCTTGCCCGACAGGTCGGCGAGCGTGAGAGGCGTGCCGTCGCCGCCGCGGGAGACGATGCACAGATCGCCGGTCAGATAGGGACGCGTGGTCGTCAGATGGCCGCGTCGTTCGGGCACTTCGGCCAGTGAGCCGGTGACGTCCACTTCCCGGCGGCGGATCATCGCCTCCAGTTCCGTCCAGTCCTGGGCGCGGACCAGCTGGAAGCGCAGCGGGAGGCGGCTCGCGACGAGATCGCGGAAGTCCGGGGTGATGCCCGAGACGTCGCCGTTGCCCTTCACGATTTCGACCGGCGGCCATTGGCTGCCCATCACGCCGTAGCGGATCACCGGGTGCGCGGCGAGGAAGGCCTGCTCGCTGCCCGAGAGCGCGATGGCGCGCTGGCGACGGGACAGCGCGCGCAACGCGGGATCGACGATCCACCGGCGCTCGATCGCCGCGACGGCATCGGCGTCCAGTGCGGCGAACCCGGCGTCGATCGTGCCGAGGAGCTTCCGGTTCGCGGCCGACACCGCGGGACGCAGTTCCGTCTCGAGGTAGCGGGCCTCACCCTGTACGAAGCCGCGACCCGCCAGCGTGCTCCGGAGCCACAGCGCAGCGGTCGCCGTTTCGACGAGTGCCGCGTTCGCTTCGCCGAGACGCAGGGCCTCGGAGATGCGGGAACGTCCGTCGACAGGGAGGATGCCCGCCCCGGGAAATGCCGAAGCAGCGAGCGGCTCCTGCAGGCTGCCGCGCAGGACGGCAATCCGCATCGTTCCGGTCTGTGCGTCGCGTCGCAGCAGGGTGGATGTGATCGGCAGGAGCGCGTGCCCATAGGCGACGGCGGCGTCGTAGCGCGGATCCGGCGGCAGCCCGCCATGCGCGGCGATGCGGCCGAAGGACAGATCCTCCAGCTGCACGGCGAGCGTTCCGCAGCGCATGACGATGGGAATGCCCGTGGTGCGTGACCAGAGCCGCCACAGGTCCACGAGCATGCCGCGCGGGGACTCCCCCGGCAGCTGCTCCGACCACGGCGCGTTGTCCGTTTCGCAGCCGATGACGAGCGGGGTGTGCCGGTCGATGACCGCCTCTCCGCGCGCAAGGCACGGTCCCGCGGCGAGTGCGAGCAGCCAGGCGACGCACGCCGCGACGAGGCTCGCGCTACTGCGCGACGCGGGTTTCCCCGGCACTTTGCGCGCAAGGCGTCGCGGACCTTTGCCAACGATCCGGAATGCCCGGCGGGTCCTCGAGAGCATGCAGCGACAATCCCTGTCCGTCCGGCGGATGACCGGCGGAACATGGTAACTGCATATGGAGGGGGAGGGCGGTCGCTGGCGGTGCTGGCCGACCCAAGGGGAGGTCCGCACAACCTGCGCGGTAGCGACGGAGATCTTATGGGCCGCTGGCGGTGTTGGGCGCCTTGCCATCGCCCGTTTCAGACCACCACGCGATCCGCGCAGTTGTGCGGACCTTCCCTCAGAGCTTCCGGGGTCGCAGCGTACCGGCGCCCGGCGTGCCGCGCGCTTCGGCGACGAGGCGTTCGAGGTCCTGGGTCGTCAGCGTCTGCAGGAAGGCCACGAGGTTCGCCTTCTCGTCGGCGGTGAGGCCGAGCGGCCGCAGCGAGGGGTCTCGTCCCGGGTCATCACCGCCGCCCGCGTCGTACCACTCCACCACATCCGCGAGAGTGGCCAGGGAACCGTCGTGCATGTAGGGAGCAGTGACGCCCGCGTTGCGCAGCGAGGGCACGCGGAACGCCCGCCTGTCGCTCTCGCGTCCGGTCACTTCGAAGCGACCCTCGTCCGGTACAGGCTTGGCGGCGCCGAGGGCGCCGCGCAGCCGTGCCCATTCGACGCCGGTATTGCGGAAGCTGTTGTCGGTGAACGTCGCGAACTCGGCACCGACCGCATGGCACGCGGGGCAACCGCTTCGCTGGAAGACATCGTAGCCCGAGCGCTCCGCCGGGCTGAGCGCCGCAGTATCGCCGCCGAAGCGCCAGCGGTCGAAGCGCGACAGCCCGGTCGCGAGGCTGCGCTCGTACGCCGCGATGGCCGCGCCCACCAGACGGGCGCTCACCTTCCGGCCGGCGAAGGCGGCCCGGAACGCCTCCCGGTAGTCGGCCCGCCCTTCGAGGCGCCCCACGACGTCCTGCACCGTGGGATTCCACGCTTCCTCGTTGCTGAGCAGGGGGCCCCAGATCTGGTCTTCGAGGGTCGCCATCCGGCCATCCACGAACTGCGACGTCGCGAGTGCGGCGTTGAGCACCGTGGGCGAGTTCCGGCGCAGGACGCGGCCGCCGCGCCCGAAGGCTGTGGGCGCGCCGTTGAGCGCGAAGCCGTGCTCGGGAATGTGGCAGGTGGCGCACGCCATCGTCCCGTCTTCCGCCAGTTGCGGGTCCATGAACAGGCGCCGGCCGAGGGCGACCTGGCGCGCGGGGTCGCCTGCTTCGGTACTGAGCGGGATCGGCGGCAGGCCGGAGCCGCCGCGGGATTCCCCTGCGGTCATCGCAGCCGGAAGGAGGGCGAGGGCGCCCGCGACGAAGGCGAAGAGAAGGTGACGGCGCGAGGCGGGCAGTGCGGAAGTCATCATGGCGGCGATGGTAACGGTTCGGGCGCCGATTTGACCTGCGTCAGAAGCTGCGAGGTGGTCGCGCATTACAGTTTTCCTTCACAGAGTGAGGGAAGGGGCGATGGACAGAAGCGACAGAGCATCGGCGATCGACCCGGGCGCAGCGCGCCCGGCCCGGAAGACATCGCGTGCCGGAGGCCGTCGTGCGGCCGCCGGCGACGTGGCCCCGGCTCGCACGGGCAGTGCGGTCGAGCGCTTCGTGGTGTCCGAAGCCATGGATTCGGCCCGGGATGCCCAGGCCACCGCCTTCGAGGACATCGCGACGCGGGCAGCCGCCCTCGGCCCGGAGCAGCTGCAGGCCCGGATCGACGCGCTGATGGCCGGTGCATCGCCCGACGAAGTGGCGGCATTGCGTCTGGCGCTTCTGCGCCGGGGCGGGGTCGAGGACACCACGCCGTCGAGTCCCGACGAGGAACTGTCGGAGGACTGGCGCAACGGCGCCTATCCGTATCGCAACCTCATGCAGCGGCGGACCTACGAGAAGACCAAGTACCGCCTCCAGGTGGAACTGCTCAAGCTCCAGGCGTGGGTGAAGGAAACGGGGCAGCGCGTGGTGATCCTGTTCGAAGGCCGGGACGCTGCCGGCAAGGGCGGCACGATCAAGCGCTTCATGGAACACCTGAACCCTCGCGGCGCCCGCGTCGTCGCCCTGGAGAAACCCACGGAGCAGGAGCGCGGGCAGTGGTACTTCCAGCGCTACGTGCAGCATCTGCCCAGCGTCGGCGAGATCGTGATGTTCGACCGCTCCTGGTACAACCGCGCGGGCGTCGAGCGCGTGATGGGCTTCTGCACGCAGGCGGAGTACGACGAGTTCATGCGGCAGGCGCCGGAATTCGAGCGCAACCTGGTGCGCAGCGGCATCCACCTCGTGAAGTTCTGGTTCTCCGTGAGCCGCGCGGAACAGCGGCGCCGGTTCAGGGAACGCGAGATCCATCCGCTCAAGCAGTGGAAGCTCTCGCCCATCGATGTGGCATCGCTCGACAAGTGGGACGACTACACGAAGGCGAAGGAGGCGATGTTCTTCCACACCGACACCGCCGACGCCCCGTGGACCGTGATCAAGTCGGACTGCAAGAAGAGAGCGCGGCTGAACGCCATGCGCTACATCCTCCACAAGCTCCCCTACGCCTCGAAGGATGCGGAGCGGATCGGCGCACTCGATCCGCTGATCGTGGGCCGGGCGCACGTCGTGTTCGAACGGGGAGAGAAGCAGGTCACGGCGCTGCTCTGACGACCTGCCGCATCTTCCGCGCGGCCGCTCCCGCGCCGTATCACCTTCTGCCGAGTTCCCGACGGAGAGGGTGAAGGCGCGTGAGCGTTGGTATGCTTGACCTTCACCCGGGAGGTCGATGCATGCCGCCGAAGTCGTTTCGCCCGTTTGCGTGGATCGGGGCGTCGCCCCGACGGGGCTGGATCCTGATCGCGATTCCCCTCGCGGTCTCCCTGCTCGCTCTCGCGTGGATTGCCACCCACTATCTCAAGCCGGCACCGCCGAAGCGCATCGTCTTCGCGGCCGGACCGCAGGGCGGTGCCTATCGCGCATTCGCGGAACGCTATGCGGCCATCCTCGCGCGGCATGGCATCACGGTGGAGATCCGCACCACCGCCGGCGCCAGAGAGAACTACCGTCTGCTCAAGGAAGGCAAGGAAGCCGTGGATGCCGCGCTCGTCCGCGGCGGCATAGGAACCGCCGAGGAATCCCCCCACCTCGTGTCCCTCGGCGTGGTCGGCTACGAAGCCCTCTGGGTGTTCTGTCGCGGCCCGGTCGTGCTCGACGATCTCCCGAGCCTGCAGGGCAAGACGCTGGCCATCGGCGCGAAGGGGGCGGGCACCCGCAGGCTGGTGCGAACGCTCCTCGCCGCCAACGGCATCGACGAGCGGGACTTCAAGGCCCTGGAGATCGGCGGGGTGGAGGCGGCAGAGGCCCTGCTCGAAGGGCGCGCAGACTGCGCCTTCCTGTTCGAACCGCCGGAGGCAGGCGTGCTGAAGGCGCTCATCTACAGTCCGGACGCCCAGCTCGTGGATTTCCGGCGCCGCGCAGATGCCTACGGCAAGCTGATTCCGGCCCTGCACAAGGTCGTGCTGCCCGAGGGGGCGAACGACCTCGAATCCAATCGGCCCGACCGTCCCATCACGCTCCTCGCGGCACAGACGCAACTGGTGGCCACCGAGGGTCTGCACTCGGCCGTGAAGATGCTGCTGCTGCAGGCCGCGACCGAGGTCCACGCCGATGCCGACCTCTTCAGCGGGGAGCACGAATTCCCGGCCCAGCGGGCCTTCGAGTTTCCGATCGCCGACGAGGCGCGTCGGTACTACACGTCGGGTCCGCCGTTCCTCCAGCGCTACCTTCCCTTCTGGCTGGCCAACCTGCTGGACCGTGCCCTCGTGTTCCTCATTCCCGTCGTCGCGATCCTGTTTCCCCTGCTGCGCATCCTTCCCCCGCTATATGCGTGGAACGTGCGTCGCCGCATCTACCGCTGGTACGGCGAACTCATGTTCATCGAGAACGAGATGCGGCGCACGCTCACCCGGGGAGAGACCCGCAACTTCGGAGACCGGCTGGACTGGATCGAGCGCGAGGTGAACGAGCTGCACCCGCCCCTCGCCTTCGCGAATCAGGTGTATGCCCTGCGCCAGCACATCGACTTCGTGCAGGAGCGCCTCGCGGCCGGGACTCCTGCCGAAACCGCCGCGCCCGGGGGAACTCCCTCCGGCTGAGGGTCCGGGCGGATGGCGGGGGAGACCGTCCCGGTTTATGGCGTTTCCGGGACAAAGTCACTGGACGTGGAAAATTTTCCCACGTATAGTCCTTTCCACGACGGGACCCCGATCCGTCGGGGCGACCCTGCGCTGGCTGGTTCGATCGCCCCAAGAGTGGAGAGCGATCGATGCAAACCTTGGCAGAACAGGCACTTGAAGGGCGTGGCGCTCGCCCGGGATCGATCGGCTCCGCCGCCCCTCCCGCCTCGGAATCCGTGCGCTACAGCTTCACGCGCCGTTTTGCGCTGCTCGCCTTCGCGTCCATCGCGCTGGTGAGCGCCGCCTCGGCCGCCTTCCTGGCGAAGACTCTGGTGGAAGAGACGATCCACCACGACGCCGTCGAAGTGATGCAGTTCGTCCAGAGCTTCACCCCCCTTGCCGAGGCCGAGGAGTTCTTCCGCGGAACGGGGGACCGGGCCGCGCATCTCGAAGCGATGGCGCCGCTGCTGGCGCGGATCGCCGCCATGCCCGACTCGGTGCACGTGAACGTGTACGACCGCGAAAAGCGCGTGCTCTGGTCCACCAAGCGGGACATGGTGGGCAAGGCGCTCACGCAGAATCCGGAACTCGACGAAGCGCTCGACGGCGAACTCGAAGTGGAGAGCAGTCTGCTCGAGGAGCGCCGCTACCTGAAACCCGAGCACGCGTTCCTCAAGGGCATCTCCGACAACTTCGTCGAGACCTACGTGCCGATCTGGTCCCGGGATCGCCGCAGCGTCCTGGGCGTGATCGAGATCTATCGTCGTCCGCAGCCTCTGTTCGAAATGACGCAGACCCTGGTGCGCGCAGTCTGGCTGAGCGCACTGCTGGGTGCGCTGTTCCTGTTCGGATCGCTCTTCTGGGTCGCCCGCCGCGCCGACCGCCTCATCCGTTCGCAGCAGCGGCAGATCGTGGAATCCGAAACGCTTGCCGCCGTCGGCGAGATGTCGGCGGCTGTGGCGCACAGCATTCGCAATCCTCTCGCGTCGATCCGTTCTTCGGCGGAACTGGCGCACGAACTCGACGGCGAAAGCGTCCGAGAGCCGATGACCGACATCGTCGCGCAGGTCGATCGCATCGCGGCGTGGATCACGCAGCTGCTCGTCTATGCGCAGCCTTCCTCGCCGCGGCTGTCCCGCGTGAACGTTAGCGCGATCGTCGATGCCTGTCTGGTCGACTTCCGGCGTGACCTCGAGAAACGGCGGGTGACGGTCACGACCGACTTCGCCGCCGCCCTGCCGCCGGTCGTGAGCGACGGCGCGCTGATGAGCCAGGTGTTCGTCACGCTGATCTCCAATGCCCTCGATGCCATGCCGTCGGGCGGCACGCTGACCATCTCGGGGCGCCTTCCGCAGGACGGCAACCGGGTGTATGTCTTCCTCGCGGATACCGGCGTCGGCATCTCGCCGGAACATCTGCAGCGCCTGTTCGTTCCCTTCCACACCACGAAGAAGTCCGGCCTCGGAGTCGGCCTGCCGCTCGTGCGGCGGGTGATGAACCGCATGGGCGGGTCCATCGACATCGAAAGCGTCCAGGGTTCCGGCACGACCGTGAAGCTTTCCTGGCCGAGCGCGAAGCAGGAGTCGCCATGAGCTATTCCGTTCTCATCGTCGAAGACGAAGCCACGCTGGCGAACAACATGGCCAAGTTCCTGGGCCGCCACGGCTACGAGACCCGCGTCGCCGACACTGCCGAAACCGCTCTGTTCGAACTGCAGACGTTCAAGCCGCACACCATCGTGCTCGACTACAACCTGCCGGGCATGAACGGTCTCGAATTCCTCAATCGCGTCCGCGCGTCCGACCCCCAGGTGAAGCTCATCATGGCGACCGGTCACGGCAGCGAGCAGGTGGCGGTCGACGCGATGAAGGCCGGCGCCTACGACTACCTGCCGAAACCGGTTGCCCTGGGCCGCCTGAAACTGGTCGTCGACAAGGCCGTGAGCGAAGACTGCTGCTGCGGAGAGGCGCGCTACCACCGCAATGTGCAGACTGCCGACAGCGCCACCGCCCGGATGATCGGCTCGTCCGAACCGATGCGTACCCTCAAGGACCGGATCGCCCGCCTGCTCAGCGCGGAATCCGGTCTGGCCGACCAGGATCTGCCTGCCGTGCTGATCACCGGCGAAACCGGTACCGGCAAGGAACTCGTCGCCCGCGCGCTCCACTTCGATGGTCCCCGTGCGAAAGGCCCGTTCGTCGAAGTGAACTGCTCCTCGATTCCCGGGCAGCTGCTCGAGGCGGAACTCTTCGGCTTCGAGCGCGGCGCGTTCACCGACGCCAAGGAGCGCAAGCTGGGCCTCATCGAGTCCGCGGAAGGCGGCACGCTCTTCCTCGACGAGATCGGCGAGATGGACCTCGCGCTGCAGGCGAAGCTGCTCAAGTTCCTCGAGGACAAGACCGTGCGCCGTCTCGGCAGCGTCCGCGAGCAGCGCGCGAACGTGCGCATCATCGCGGCGACCAACCGCAACCTCGAGCAGTTTTCGCGCGAAGGGCGATTCCGCGCGGATCTCTACTTCCGCCTGCGCATCGTGCAGCTCGAGCCGCCGGCGTTGCGTACGCTCGGTGAGGACGTCATCGCGCTCGCGACCCATTTCCTCGATCTGCATGGCTCGCGCTACGGCAAGCGCGGTCTGCACTTCTCCGAGGGCGCGCTGCGATGCCTGCGTGCGCACCGCTGGCCCGGCAACGTCCGCGAACTGCGCAACGTGATGGAGCAGGTTGTCGTGCTCGCGCAAGGCCCCGTCATCGAAGCCGAGGATCTCGACTTTCACCGCGATGTGACGGCGGCAGAAGGGGCCACGGAACTGTCCTCCGTGCCGCTCAATCTCGGCGATGCCGAACGCCAGCTTCTGGTGAAGGCGCTCGAGGAGACGCAATGGAACATCACGCGGGCTGCACGCCTCCTCGGCGTCTCGCGGGACACGCTCCGCTATCGGATCGAAAAGTACCGTCTGCGTCTGCCGAACTGACTCTCCCGAGCGGCTCCGCGCCGCTTGTCTTTCCGCCTTCCCCTGCCGGCCGGTGCTCTGCACCGGCCGGCGTCGTTTCTGCTGCTGCGCCGATGCCATCGCCATGGCGAGCGGGGCAGAAGTGGGTGGGGCATATCCCCCGGTGACTGGGGCACCTCCCCCACTTCCCTTCCCGCAGCCCGATTCCCCGGCTTGAAGCTGTGCCAGCGGGCGCGTGCCAAGTGGCTGGCCTGCCTGTGAATTCCCCCAAACGGCGTTCCGCTGCCTCAGCGCGCAAACCGGTGGCACGTCGGGTGCAGAGACAAGGGCACACAAAAGCTCGCGCGTGCGATCCGGCCCGGACCGCCGCGCCCCCGGGAGACGTCGAATGAAACGCATCATGGTGTACTCGCACGACACGTTCGGGCTGGGCAACATCCGCAGGATGCTCACGGTGGCCATGCATCTCGTGGACGCCTTCCCCGATGCATCGGTCCTGATCGTCTCCGGCTCGCCGATGCTCCACGCCTTCCGCATCCCGCCGCGCGTCGACTACCTGAAGCTGCCGTGCCTGTCACGCACGCAGGCCGGCGACTACGCGGTGAAGTTTCTCGACATGCCGTTCGACGAGACGGTGCGGCTGCGCTCCAACCTGCTGGTGAGCGCGATCCTCGACTTCGAGCCGGACCTCATCGTCGTCGACAAGAAGCCCCTCGGCGTCGGCAACGAACTGGAGCACGCCCTCGAACTGCTGCAGCGTCGCGGCCGCCAGACGCGCCTCGCACTGCTGCTGCGTGACATCCTCGACAGCCCCGAAGCGACCCGCGCGGTGTGGAGCAAGAACGGTTACTTCGATGCCATCGACCGCTACTACGACCAGGTTCTGGTGGTGGGGTCGGAACAAGTGTTCGATCTCGCCCGCGAGTACGACTTCCCGGTGTCGGTCCGCGAAAAGGTCCGCTACTGCGGTTACCTGCGGCGCGATCGCCACGCCACCGCGCGAACCCTGCAGGATGCCCCGGTCAGCAGGGCCGAGCGTCTGGTGCTGGTCACGACGGGCGGCGGCGAGGACGGTCACCGACTCATCTCCGCCTACGCGGACAGCCTGGACGCCATCGCGGCGGCAGGGTCGGTCCACAGCGTCGTGGTGTGCGGACCGGAGATGAGCCCCGTGCACCGGAAGCAGGTGAGCATCCGGCTCGCAGGACGCGCCGATGTCACTCTGCTCGAATTCTCCGACGACATGATGGGGCTGATGGATGCGGCCGATCTCGTCGTCTCCATGAGCGGCTACAACACGGTGTGCGAACTGCTTTCGCTGCGCAAGCGGGCGATCCTCGTGCCGCGCGTGAAGCCCGTCGCCGAGCAGTGGATCCGCGCGGAACGTCTCGAACAGCTCGGCCTGATGCGTGCGCTGCATCCCGACCACCTCACGCCGCACTCGCTCGCCGCGATGGTCACGCAGGAGCTCGACCTCGCCAACGTCGTGCGCTACCCGCGCAGCCACCTCGACATGGACGGCCTCGATCGGATCTGCGAATCGCTCGGCGAACTGCTGGACACGTCGGTTGCGAAAGTCGCCGGCCCCCGCGCGACGATGATTCAGGGGGTGCGGTCGTGAGCACGCCGAAGGTCGCCTTCCTGGTCAAGACCTACCCCAAGCTCTCCGAGACGTTCATCCTGGGCGAGATCCTCGGGCTGGAGGCCCGCGGCATGCAGCTCACCATCTTCTCGCTCCAGCGGCCTTCCGATGCGATCCGTCAGGACGCCAACGCCCGGGTGCGTGCAGAAGTGGAGTACGTCGGCGACGGTGTGGAAGGTGTGTGGCCGGTGCTGCGGGAGCATCTGACGCAGCTCGCGACGCGGCCCGTGAGCTATGTCGCTGCGATGCTGGCGCAATGGCGTCGGGGCGAGCCCGGCGTGTCGAAGAATCTCGCCATCGCGAGCCGTCTCGCGAACGCCATGCGGATGCGGGGACTCACGCACGTGCATGCCCATTTCGCGTCGTATCCCACGTCCGTGGCGGCCATGGCCGCGCGGCTGCTGGGCGGCACCTACAGCATCTCCGCCCACGCCAAGGACATCTACGTGAGCGAGCCCGGAACGCTCAGCCGCAAGATGCGCGACGCCGCCTTCACCGTGACCTGCACCGGCCACAACCATCGTCATCTGAAAGGGATCGCCCGCCCCGGCACCAGCGTGCATCTCATGTATCACGGCATCGACTTCCGCAGCTTCGCCCCGGCGCCGCGGCCCGATCACCCTGCCGTGCCGCTCGTCCTCGCCGTGGGCCGACTGCGCGACAAGAAGGGCTTCGCCACGCTCGTGGCGGCCTGCGCGCTGCTGCGCGACCGCGGTGTCAGCTTCCGCTGCGAGATCGTCGGCTATGGGGAAGAGCACGATCGGCTCGACGCCATGATCCGCGCCGGTCGCGTGGAAGACCGCGTACGGCTGGCCGGCACGATGAACCATGCCTCGCTCATCCAGCGCTACCAGGCCGCCGCACTGTTCGCCGCGCCGTGCCGAGTTTCGGACGACGGCGACCGCGACGGCATTCCCAACGTGCTGCTCGAAGCGATGGCGATGGAACTGCCCGTGGTGAGCACGCCGGTGTCCGGCATTCCCGAGGTGGTGCATCCGCGCGAGACCGGCCTGCTCGTCCCGCCGGATGACGCCGAAGCCCTGGCCGACGCCATGGAAGTGCTCATCGCCGACCCGCTGCTGCGCCGGCAACTGGGAGCCGCCGCCCGTCGCTGGGTGACGGAGCATTTCGACAACGATCGCAATCTCGACACCGTTCACCGGCTGCTGCTGTCGGTGACCGGCAATCCCCGGGATGCCCGCAACCCGACGGAGAAAGTCTATGCATGATCACGCCCACGCCCTGAGAGAAGGGCCCCATGGCGGCGAAGGATGCTGCGACCGCCTCACGATGCCGCGCGCTCGCGATGTCGAGTCCCGGCCGGACCGCTGGTCCGGTGAAGTCGCCTACGTGCTGATGGGCTATCCGCGCATCTCGGAGACGTTCATCACCCAGGAGATCCATCTGCTGGAAACGCTGGGCGCGAAGCTGCGGCTGTTCGCCGTGAAGAACGGCGATACGGACCAGGTGCAGGACAACGTGTCCCGCATCCGTGCGCCCCTCACGTATCTGCCGGTGGTCAGTTCGCTGTCCGGCACCCGACTGCTGCCGTGGCTTGCACGCAATCTCCCGAGCTACTGGCGCGCTCACGCTCGGGTCGCAGCACGCCGCCCCGGTGCCTGGCTGGGCACGCTCGCCTCCGTGATCGCGATGACCTGGCGCTACCGGCCGTCGTGGCACGCCGCGCCGCGCAAGGTCTTCGTGAAGGAGTTCCTCCAGGCCGGCTTCATCGCCGACAGGATCCAGGCGCAGGGTTCGGTGAGGCACCTGCACGGCCACTTCTGCCACGGCGCCACGACGATCACCTGGCTCGCAAGCCGCATGACCGGCCTGCCGTTCAGCTTCACGGCGCACGCGAAGGACATCTACCAGTCGGACCAGAATCCCGGGGACCTGCTGCCGCGCAAGCTGGCGGCCGCGCGCTTCGTGGCGACCTGCACCGACGCCAATCGCCGTCATCTGGACAAGCTCAGCCTGCGCCCCGGCGTGGTCCGCACGATCTATCACGGGCTCGACACCGAGTACTTCGCGCCGCCGTCCCGCCGTCCCGAAACGGATGTCCCGACGATTCTGGCGGTCGGCCGGTTCGTCGAGAAGAAGGGATTCCGCTATCTCATCGAGGCGTGCGCCATGCTGAAGCTCGCCGGCTGCCGGTTCCGCTGCGTCATCGTCGGCGAGAACGGCGACCAGCGTCCGGTGATCGAGAAGCTGATCGAGGCCCACGATCTGGCGGACACGGTACGCCTTCAGGGACCCGTCACCCACGGTGCGCTGCGCCAGCTCTATGCCGAAGCCGCGATGTTCGTGCTGCCCTGCCTTGTCGCCGCGGACGGGGATCGGGACGGCATCCCGAACGTTCTCGCGGAAGCGATGGCGATGGGGCTGCCGGTCGTGAGCACGGGTGTGTCCGGCATTCCGGAACTGGTACGGGCCGGTCGCGATGGCGTGATCGTCGGGGAACGGGACGCCGGCGCTCTCGCCGATGCCCTGCACGAACTGCTGCAGGACCCGCAGCGGCGGCAGCGGCTGGGCGAGGCGGCGCGGGCACGCGTCCTCGACATCTTCGATGCGAAGACCACCACCGTCGAACTGCGCACGCTCTTCGCGCGGGAGATCCATGCGCAGGAGCAGCGTCCATGAACATGGCTGTCGCGGAACCGTCTTCCCGCTGCGCCGCGGGGGCGGTCCCCCCGAAACCGACGCTGGGTTCGCCCTGGAAGTCGCTGTGCGAAACCGGGCTTGCCACGCACTTCCGTCAGCGCGCCAACGACCACTACTTTCCAGTGCCGGACTCCGACGAGACCGCCCCCGGGAAGATCGACGCGATCCTCGGCGGGCGCTTCGAGTTCAACAACGAGGCACACGTCGTCTCGCGGCAGATGAACTGGCTCGAGAATCCGAGCGAGGACGTCGAGTGGCACATCCTGCTGCACAAGTTCTACTACGCCGTGGGGCTGGGCATGCGTTTCCGGGACACGGGCGAGCGCCGCTACCTCGATGCCTTCGTGGATCTCGTCTCCTCGTGGATCGACCAGACCCCGCCGGGCTTCATCGCGGCGGACGTGACCGGCCGGCGCGTGCAGAACTGGATCTATGCGTTCCACTACTTCTCTGCCGAGTCCGGCAGTGATGCCTTCCCGGCAGCCTTCCTGTCGCGCTTCCTGCGCTCGATCGAGGAGCAGGTCGAGTACCTCTGCGAGAACCTGACGCCCGCGCGCAACCATCGCACGCTGGAGCTCTACGCCATCTTTCTTGCCGGCGTGGCACTGCCGGAGTTCGAGCGTGCGGCAGGCTGGCGCGAGTTCGCCCTCGCGGAGATCGTCCGCAACATCCAGACGGACCTCCTGCCCGACGGTGTGCACTGCGAACTGTCCACCGACTACCACCATCTGGTCCTCAAGAACTATCTCTGCATCCGCCGCCTGGCGGAACGCAATGGCATCGCGATCCCCGCCGTGATGGACCAGCGGCTCGTCCGGGCGCTCGAGTTCTCCCTGTTCGTGCACAAGCCCGACGGCGTGATCCCGAGCCTCAGCGACGGGGACTCGCGCAGCTTTCGCGACCTGCTGCTGCAGGGTGCCGACCTCTATGGCCGTGAAGACATGCGCTACGTCGCGACCCTCGGCGTCGAGGGCGTGCCTCCGCGCAAGCGAGCGCAGGGCTTTCACGATGCCGGCTACTACGTGCTGCACGGCGGCTGGGGCCGAGGCGCGCGTGCCTACGAAGACGAGCACTACCTCGTGCTGGACTGCGGCCCTCTGGGCGCCGGCAACCACGGACACCTGGACTGCCTCAGCTTCGAACTGGCCGCGAACGGCCGTTCGCTCGTGGTCGATCCCGGTCGCTATACCTACAGCGAAGCCGGTGACGTGAACTGGCGCGTGAAGTTCCGCGGAACCGCCTGGCACAACACCGTGACTGTCGACGGCCGCAACCAGACCCGTTACGAACCGCGCCCGGTGAAGGAAGGGACACGCCATCGCCCCGGCGGCGTGCGGCATCGCATTGCCGGCCCGGCGCCGGAGGCGGAACTGCGTCGTTTCGTCGTTCTCGACGGGTTCGGGCTGCTGCAGGGGGTGGCTCGCAGCCACGAGTATCCCGTCGTCCACGACCGGCGGATCGTCTTCGCGTTCGGCGACTACTGGGTCGTCAACGACACGCTGACCGGTGCGGATGAGGAACACCGCTACGACCAGTGGTTCCATCTCTCCGAATGCGCGCAGGACAGCGCGGTGGTGGATCGTCGCTGGGGCACCGTCCGGATCGCCACGCCGGGCCTCCTCATCGCTCATGAGGATCGCGGCGGTGTGGATGTCGGCATCGAACCGGGTCGCGTCTCCTACCGGTATGGCGTGAGCCACGAGGCGCCGATCGTGCGGGTCACGCAGACGGCCGAGTCGGCGAGTTTCGCCACCGTGCTGTTCCCGTTCCGCGGCGAGACGCCCAACGTCGTGGTGCGCGAACTCACCGTGCTGCCCGATGCGGTCACGCCGCAGACGCGGAGCGCCAACGCCTGGGCCATGCGTATCCAGGTCGGCGAAGGACGTCACGGCTACACCGACCATCTGTTCCTTGCCGAGGTGACCGACGCCGAGTGGCATTTCGGCGGCTTTGCCTTCCAGGGAAGCTTCCTCGCCATGCGGCGCGATGCTTCCGGCGAGATCGTCGAGCTGCACGCCGACCGGGGCGCACGGCTGCGCGACGCCAGCGGGCGCATCGCCTGGAAGGGGCTCGCATCGTGATGACCCCGCGCCGAACCGTTCCGGTCGATCCGGTGCTGCCGGCCCTGGCCGGGCTGGTCGACGAGTCCGCCGTGTCGGCCGCGCTGCAGCCGATCTTCACGCTGTGGAACCGCAAGCCCTGCCGTGTCCGGCATGTCGAGATCGAGCGGGTGAAGTATCGCCCCGGACGCAACTGCGTCGTGGCGTATCGCTTTGCGCTGGAACTGCCGGGACAGCGACGCCTCGTCGAGCAGCGTGCGAGCCTGTCGATGCACGAACGCGCGGAAGCGGCGTCGCGATACGAGAAGTCCCGCTCGGAAGTCGACGCGGACGGCGCAGCCTGCCGCGCGCAGTTCCTGCCGGAGTGGAATGCGATCGCCCGCGCATTTCCCGCGGACCGCAAACTCCCCGGGCTCGCACGGCTGGCAGTGCCGGATGAAGCCCTCTCACGCTATCTGCGGCCGCTCGTCGCGACTCGCTGGCCCGGCGGCGCGACCGTGCGCAGCGCGGACCACGCGGTCGTGAGTTACTTTCCGGAGCACACCTGCACGGTGGCGCTGGAGGTCGGTGTCGCCCACGGCTCTGCCGGTCGCATCGACCCCTGGCGTGTATTCGGCAAGATGCGCTACGACGATGCCGGCGTGCACACGCACCGCGTCATGCAATCGCTCTGGAACAGCGATGCCCACTGGCAGGGTCTCGTGGGCTACGCCCGTCCGCTGGGCTACGACGCGGACGATCGTCTGCTGTGGCAGGAAGGCGTGCAGGCCCCGACGCTGCACTCGCTCCTCGCCGGCCGCAACGGCGGTGCCGACACCATGCGTCGGGTGGCCTGCGCGGTCGCCGCGCTGCATCGCACCCGCGGCGTCGCGCAGCGGAACGAGCCGCGCGAGAGTCTCGCCGACGCCGTGGCGAACGCCGCCGCGATCGTGTCGCGCGCCGCGCCCGAACACGCCTCGACGGCGATGCGCCTCGCAGACTCTCTGGCCACCCGCGCGCGTTTCATCGATACGGCAGGTGACGCCACCCTCCATGGCGATCTGCACTCCCGGAACATTCTCGTCGGCCCGGACCGCGTGTACCTCATCGACATGGACCGCGTGTCGACGGGCGATGCCTACGCCGAACTGGGAAGCCTGCTCGCAGAGCTGACATACCGCTCCTGCGCCCGGGGGGAGGCGGCCGATGCAGATGGCCTCGCCCAGGTCGTCGACGGGTACTTCGGCGAGGGCAAGGGCGAGGCGGCGGCCGAGACCGTGGCCTGGCACCTGGCTGCGGCGCTGCTGCACGAGCGGGCGCGACGCGCCGTCACGTCACTGAAGCCCGGGTGGCGAGAGGCCCTTCCGTTCGTTCTGGATGCGGCACGACGCGCGCTGGAGAACCCTCGCGTGCTGTGCGCCCGCGAACCCGCCGAGGCCCAGCCGTGAAGCCCCCGGTCCTTGCGGGCAACGACTCCGCGTTCGCTGCCTTCACCGATGCCGACACGATGCGCACGCTGCTGGGCGGCGCAGTCCGCGCGCTGTGGGACGACGCTCACCACATTGTCGAGTGCGAAGTCGCGCACGCCTGGCGCAAGACCTACGGCAAAGCCGCGTCCTGGCACAAGTCTCACCTTCGTGTCTGCTACCGCCTGCATCTGACCCGCGCGGAGGAGACCGGGGCGTTTCCGGCCTGGGTGCATGGCACTGCACGGCTCGGCGAGTTTCCGGCCGGCGAGACGGCCGCGGCGGCCATTTCCCATGGCGTCGCCACGTTGCGGCTCCACCGGTTTCCGGAGGATGCGGGGCTGCCTCAGCTTCCGGCGCTCGTCGACTCGGATCGCGCACGGGAGCGGATCGAAACCCTGTTCGGCGCCTCGGTTGCCGGCCCCGTGTCGGTCTCCGTGCTTCGCTATCGGCCTGGGGACCGCTGCTCGTTCCGTGTCGGCCCCGAATCCGCTGCACGGCAGGAATTTCCCTGCGCCTTCGCCAAGACCTACGCCGATGACACCGGCGCGCTCGTCTTCGAACGCCTCCGGCGGCTGTTCCTCGAGGGGCGGGAGCGCGGCAACGCCTTCCCCGTTGCGGAGCCGCTCGCCTACGACGCGGCCACCCGCACCGTCTGGCAACGGTGGATCGATGGCGGCACCGTGGCCGATCTGACAGGAACCGACGGCTTCGCGGAACGTGTCCGGCAATGTGCGCGGGCGCTTGCCAGTCTGCATGCGGTGCCGGTCGATGGCCTGCCCGCGTGCGCCCGAGCCAGCCTGCTGCACGACACGCGCAAGCGTGCGGTGAAACTGGCACTCGCCTACCCCGAAACGGCGGAGGCCCTCGAACACACCCTCGCGGAACTCGCCCGGACGGTAGACGCGCTGCCGCTGGAGGCCTCCGTGACGATCCACGGGGACGTGCATCTCGAGCAGTTCCTCGTCGCGGCGGAAGGCGTCGCCGTCGCCGATGTCGACGAGATGGCGCGCGGCGATGCCGAGCAGGATCTCGCTTCGCTGCTGGTGGATCTGCGGCTGAGGGCGGTGGATTGCGGCAGCAGGGAGCCCTGGGAGGATGTGGCCGCCGAAGCGTACGGCTTTCAGGCGAGGACGCCGGTGTCGAGCAGCCTGCTGGCATGGCACCTCGCCCGCCACGGCATCGACAAGGCGTACCGCCTCCACTGGCGGGATCAGCCCGGGCTCACGCCCACCGTCATCCGGCTCATCGCCTGGGCCGCGGATTCGGCGCGTTCCCTCGCGGAGGAACTTTCGTGAGAACGGACACCCGACGCTCCGCACTGGGCCAATTCCTCCGCGGCCAGCTCGCGCTGCGCTGGCGGACCATCGCGCTGGCCTTCGGCAGCCTGCTGGGCGCCATCGCGATGGATCTGGCAGCGCCCTGGCCCATCAAGATCGTGGTGGACCACGTCCTGCTCGGAAAGGGACTGCCCGCTTCGCTGACGTTCCTGCAGCCGCTGCTGGAACAGGGCTCGACGGTGACCCTGGTGGCGATGGCCGGGGCGATCGCCGGCATCGCGCTGCTCTCCGGCGCGTTCGCGTATCTGCAGACCTTCCTCAGCGCCCGTGTCGGCCACGAACTCGTGTTCGCCCTGCGCCGC
The DNA here is from genome assembly GCA_964510915.1 of uncultured Rhodocyclaceae bacterium. Lineage (GTDB taxonomy): Bacteria > Pseudomonadota > Gammaproteobacteria > Burkholderiales. The sequence goes on from CAZEDA010000001.1 coordinate 42,240, forward strand.
GAACTCTTCTCGCACCTGCAGCGCATGTCGCTCGCCTTCCACCGGCGCAACCGCTCCGGCGAGCTGATGACCAAGGTGACCTCGGACACGACACTGCTGCGCGACGCGCTCTCGGACTGGGCGGTGAAGGCCGTCGCGGAAGTGCTGCTTCTCACGGCGGTACTCGCGGTGATGGTGAGCATGAACTGGCAGCTCGCGCTCGTGGTGTTCGTGACGCTGCCCCTGCTGTTCGTCCTGCTCCTGTATCTCAACCGCAAGATCCGTCTCTCGGCGCGCGAACAGCGCCGGTCCGAAGGGCGGATCGTGAGCCGGCTGAACGACGTGCTGAGTTCCATCGCCCTGGTCCAGGCTTTCGGCCGCGAGGACTACGAGCAGGCGCGCTTCGAAGTGGACAGTGCCCAGAGCCTGGAAGCCGGCATCGTCAGCTCCCGTACGGCGGCGGCAGTCTCGAAGGCCGTGGGAGTCGTCTCTGCCGTAGGCATGGCCGGCACGGTACTCGTGGGCGGGCTGTTTGCTGTGCGAGGTGCACTCACGCCCGGCGAGCTTCTGATCTTCGTCGCGTACGTGAACAGCCTCTACAAGCCCATCCGCGATCTCGGCAAGCTGTGGGCGAAGTTCTCGCGGGCGAAGGTGAGCGCTGAGCGGATCGGCGAGCTGCTCGACCTCGAGCCGGAGATCCGCGATGCCGCCGATGCGGTGACCGTGACGCGTCTGCAGGGCGACGTGGAGTTCGACCGCGTGACCTTCGGCTACGACGGCCGCAAGCCCGTTCTGGACGGCGTGAGCTTCCGCATCCGCGCCGGCGAGCACGTCGCGCTCATCGGTCCGTCGGGCAGCGGCAAGTCCACGCTGGTGAATCTGATGCTGCGCCTGTACGAACCGCAGGCCGGGGCCGTGCGCATCGACGGTCGTTCGCTCGACGCGTACACACGCGAATCGCTGCGGGCGCGGATCGGCATCGTGCTCCAGGACACCGTGCTCGTCGGCGCAACGATCCGCGAGAACATCGGCTACGGGCGGCCGGACGCCTCGATCGAGGAGATCGAAGCCGCCGCGCGCCAGGCCAGCGCGCACGGGTTCATCGAGACCATGCCGCAGGGGTACGACTCCGTCGTGGGCGAGCGCGGCTGCACGCTGTCCGGCGGGCAGCGGCAGCGCATCTGCCTCGCGAGAACGCTCATCAAGCGTCCCGACCTGCTGATTCTCGACGAGGCAACCTCCGCGGTCGACGCGTTCACCGCCGCGGCCATTCATCAGGCTGTGGAAGGCCTCAACGCCGGGCGGACCACGATCGTGATCGGACATCAGTACCTCGCGCTGCACGAGTTCGACCGCGTTCTCGAACTGCGCGACGGCCGTATCACCGATGTCACCGACCGCGAGCGCAATCGCGTGTCCGTCTCCGCTCCCCGGAGGACTGAGCCATGAAACCCGTCCTGCTTCTCTACTGCCAGCATTCGGTGGGCATCGGCCACCTCATGCGCTCCCTGGCCATTGCCGAGGGACTCAGCCGGACCTTCCGGGTCGTGTTTCTCAACGGTGGCGTGTTTCCGCCGGGGGTGACTGCGCCCGGGAACCTGGAGATCATCGATCTGCCGCCGCTCGGACTGGAGAGCCGGCAGCTCGTGAGCCGGGGCGGCGAGCAGGACGTGGAGCGCGTGAAGTCGCTTCGCCGCGCCATGATTCTCGGTACCTACGACCGGGTGCGGCCCGCCGTGGTGCTGGTGGAACTGTTCCCTTTCGGCCGGAAGAAGTTCGCGTTCGAACTCCTGCCCCTGCTCAAGCGCGCGCGCCGCGCGGCGGCACCGCGCCCCAGAGTCTGGTGCAGCGTGCGCGACATCCTGGTGGCTGCCCGGCCGGATCAGCAGCACCACGACGATCGCGCGCGCTGGCTCTGCGACCGCTACTTCGACGGCGTGCTCGTGCACGCCGACCCGCTGCTGGCCGAGTTCTCCGAATCGTTTCGCCCGTCCCGACCGATGGCTGTGCCCGTGCACTACACGGGGTTCGTCACCCGTGGCGAAGCGACGGTGCCGGCGACGGCCCGCGGGGATCACATTCTCGTGTCAGCCGGTGGCGGACTCGCCGGTGGCCCGCTTCTGCGTGCCGCAGTCGCTGCGCACGCGCTGCTGCCGTCCGACCGTCGATCGCGCATGCGTGTCGTGGCCGGACCGTTCCTCCCGGAGTCCGAATGGGCAGCTCTGCAGGCAGCGGTGCAGTCGAACCCCGCCATCGACCTCGTTCGCAGCGTGCCGGATCTCGGGGCGGAGATGCGCTGTGCCGCGGTCTCCGTGAGCCAGTGCGGCTACAACACGGCGATGGACATCCTCGGTGCCCGCGTCCCGGCGCTGGTGGTGCCCTATGCGGAGCAGCGGGAGGACGAGCAGACCAATCGCGCTCGACGGCTGGCCGCGCTCGGGCTGCTCAGAGTCCTCGAGCCTGCCGCGCTGTCGCCCCAGGCGCTGGCGACGGAGATTTCGGCCACGTTCGCGTTTCGCCCGACCGCATCGACGCTGGCGCTGGATGGCGGATCGAAGACGGCGTCGATCGTCACGCGTGACTACGAACAGGCGCGCCTGCAAGAGACCTCGATCGGGGAGCGGCAGCGTGTGGCTTGATCCCGTTCGACGGGCGCTCGACGCGCGCCGCGAGAGCGTGGACGTGTTCTTCCGGGACGACGACGCCGGGTGGGACGACACGCGTCTGTTCCAGCTGCTCGACGTCTTTGCCAGCCACGAAACGCCGATCGATCTCGCCGTGATTCCCATGGCGCTCACGGAGTCGCTCGCCACGCAGCTGGCACGCCGAAGACATGCACGCCCGGACCTGCTCGGTCTCCATCAGCACGGCTGCCGGCATGCGAATCACGAGACGGCCGGTCGCAAATGCGAGTTCGGTCCCACCCGCTCCCGCGGGAATCAGTGGCGTGATCTCGTGGAGGGCCAGGCGCGCCTCGAGGAAATGCTGGGACAGGTGGATCCGATCTTCACGCCGCCCTGGAATCGCTGCACCGAAGTCACGGCCGACTGCCTGGAGAACCTCGGCTTTGCCACGCTCTCGCAGGATCGGACCGCGCCGCGGCTGGGCAGCGGATTCCTCGGACGCCTGCCGGTGGCCGTGGACTGGTGCAAATGGCGCGAAGCCGACGACAGCGAGTGGCTGACGCTCGGCGGGCTCATCGCCGAGGCGCTCCGTGCAGACGATGGCCCCGTCGGAATCATGCTCCACCACGCGGTGATGGACGACGGAGATCACCGTCGCCTCGCATCGCTCCTCTCGCTGCTGGCCCGATCCGGCAGGGTGCAATGTCACCGGATGCTCACGCTCGCGCGCAACCGTACGCCCGAGATCCACCCATAAGGTCTGTCTGAAAGCGGTTTCCATGACCAAGAGCTTCGTTCGACATACCGTGGCAGCGTTGTTTGCGCTCCCCGTTGCCGTGAGTTCTCCCGTGGCGCATGCCGACGACTACCTTGGCAAGGCGTTCCGCGTCACCGGTCCGGCGAACGGACAGGGCCTGCGGGTGGAACGCATCCAGTTGCGCGAACCCGAGGACGACGTCGACCGCGGTCAGGTGGTGGGCAACGTGACGCGTCTCGATGCCGGTAGCCGGCGCTTCGCGATCGGGCCGGTGCAGGTGGAGTGGAACGACAGGACGGAATGGCGCGATCTGGAGCAGGCTGCATTCCGGGAAGATCTGCTGGTGAAGGTCACCGGCCGGAACGACGCGGCCGGTCATCTCGTGGCGAAGTCCATCGAGCCCAGCACGAGTCGCGGCTGGCGAGAGGGCGATGTGCAGCTGACCGGTGTCGTGACGCAAAGCGATCCCGCCGACGACGGCACGCGCCGTCTCAGCATCTTCGGCATTCCGGCCGACATGCCCCGACCCGGGTTCAATCGCGTGGAGTCGCTCACCCGCCGGCAGGATTCCCGCCGGCCGGAGAAGCCCCTCACGGTGGAGTTTCTGGGCAGGCCCCTGCGCATCACCGGCGAGTACGACGCGACGTTGCGGGAGCGCCGCAACTACGTGCTGGACGATCGCCGCAACCCGAACATCCGCGACGATCTCGTTCAGGAACTGCAGCTCGAATTCTTCTGGCGCTATTCCGACCGGGCTTACGTGTTCGTGGAAGGCAAGGCGTTGTACGAGGACGAGTTCCGCCGCACGAACGGCACTGGCAACACCAGCGGCTATCTCGAACGCGGCCTCACCTGGCTGTTCGTCGACGGCTTTGCGCGCAATCGGGTCGGCCTGCAGTTCGGACGTCAGAACGTGCGCGAGTTCCGCGAGTGGTGGTGGGACGCGGATCTCGATGCCGCCCGTCTCTACTTCGACGAAGGGCCGCTGCACGCCGAGGTAGGGGTCGCCAAGGACGTGGCGCGCCTGGCTTCTCGGGATGCCGGCATCCTTCCTCACCGCAAGGGCCTCTATCGCGGTCTCGCCTCGGTGAGCTGGATGTGGGCGAGCCGCGAGACGCTGGACTTCTTCGTCATGCGGCAGCAGGACCTGTCCGAAACCCCGCTGCGCGGCGCGCGCATCGACGAAATCCATCAGGACACGAGCGACGCGAATCTGACCTGGTTCGGGCTGCGCGCCATCGGACAGCGGTCGCTCGATTCGTTCGGGACGATCCGCTACTGGGCCGACGCGGCCTGGGTCCGGGGACGGGAGACGTTCACGGACTTCTCCAGCGCCGACATCGCACGTGCACCCGTCGCCCATCGCGTGAGCGGTAGCGCTCTCGACGCGGGCGTGAGCTGGCAGACGCCCTGGCCGGGCAAGGTGGCATTCACTGCCGGCTTCGCGCGGGCGTCCGGAGACCGCGACGGCAACGACGACATCGACAGCGGTTTTCGCCAGACCGGCCTGCACAAGAACAAGGGGCGCTTCTTCGGCGTGAACCGGTTCCGCTACTACGGGGAGGTGTCACGGCCGGAGCTGTCGAATCTCAACGTGACCACGTTCGCCGTGGGCATCCCGTTCTTCGAGGCGAGCTCCGCGGAACTCGTCTACCACCGCTACTGGCAGAGCGTGGCGGCGACCACGATGCGCGACTTCCGCATCGACGCCGATCTCGACGGGCGCCAGCGGGACATCGGCGAGGAGTGGAATCTCGTGCTCGGCTTCCGCGATCTGCGTCAGGTGGATCTGATCTTCACGGCGGGACTGTTCCGCGCCGGCTCGGCCTACGGCGCCTTCGCCGGCAAGACGGCGACGCTGTTCACCGGGGAAGTCGTGGTGTTCTTCTAGGAAGGTCGGTGCAGGTTGTGGGGGCCTTCCCTACTTCCCGATCACCTTCAGCACTTCCGCGACCAGCCGGTGCGCGTCGAACCGCTTGCCGTTCGGGTCGATGCCCGTGCGCACGACCACGAGGTCGTGACCCGGCACCACGGTGACGTACTGTCCCTTGTTGCCGGCGGTGGTGTAGGTGCCGCGCGGTATGCCGGGCATCCCGTCCAGCAGCCAGAACTGACCGCCGTAGCCCCAGTCATCCGAAGCCGGTGCTTTCGCCGGCGCCGGCGACGTGAGGAACCGGATCCAGCCCTCCGGCACGAGGCGGCGGCCGTTCCACACGCCGTCGGCAGCGAGCAGCAGCCCGAAGCGGGCGAGATCCCGTGCCGTGGTGTACGTCTGGCTCGACCCGATGAAGTTGCCGAGGTGGTCCATCTCCATCCTCGTCTGGTACATGCCGATGGGGTGGAACAGTTCCTCGTACGGAAAGCGCAGATAGGCGAGATCATCCTTCATGCGGGTGCGCAGGGCGTGCATGAGGAGCAGCGTGTCGTTGTTGGCGTACTTCCAGCGCTTGCCCGGCTCCGCCTCCAGATGCGTCTTCGTGGCGGCGCTCACGATGTCCTGCCCGCCAAAGTAGATGGCGTTCGTGTTGGATCCGCCGCTGAAGAGTCCGCTCGACATCCACAGCAGGTGCTTGTACGTGATGGCCTGTCTCGGGTCGCCGGGATGGCTCCATTCGGGGATGTCCGCGCGGCCCTCGACGTCGAGGATGCCTTTCGATGCCGCGATGCCGATGAGGATGGCCGAGATGCTCTTCGCGGTCGACCAGGTGCGGTAGCCGCTGCGGATGCCGAAGTGGGGGCGATAGCGCTCGGCCACGATGCGGCCGTTCTTCAGCACGATCACACCCGTGGTGACGATGCCCGGCGTGCCGAAGGAGCGGCCGTCGAAAGCGGCATCCAGAACCGGCCCGAGCGACGCGTAGCGACTGTCGATTCCGCTGGCCGGGAGGTCCACCTTGTCGCCCGCCGGGAAAGGCTGGGCCGTTACGTCCGGCGCGGGAGGAAAGGCGACGTAAGGCAGACGGGGCACGTCGGCCATCGTCCAATGCGGTGGCAGGATCGTGCACCCCATCGTGTCACGCCACGCGGCGATGCGGACGATGCGGCCGCTCGGGTCCGTTGCCGTCACGAGGTGCCGGCGCTGATCGATGACGGGCGCGGGATACGCCGGGTCGGAGACGTCGGCGAGTTCGAGCTGGAGAATGTCCGCGAGCGGGCGGCCGGCGGAGAAATGTCCCGAGCACGTGAACAGCGCACGATAGCCCGCGGAGATGAGCGGCTCCTTCTCGTCGGCGATGCCCGCGGGTCGCTCGTAGGGGGTGGCGGCGTGGGTGGAGCCGAGGCCGGCAAGAAGCAGGACGAAAAGCGCGATTGCTGAGCGGGTCATGGTGCGAAGACGGGATAGGGACCCGAACGAGCGTATCACGCGCTCCGCGCGCGTCAGCACTGCGCGGAGCCATCTCCCGACGAGCGCCGCGGGACACCGCCAGCCGATGGTGCCGGACCTGCCGCCGGCGTGACGGGTCAGTTACGCAGCGCGGTACTGTCGTTGCCGCACTGGCGCGCGATGCGGCGCATCCAGATGGCGATCGTCTCGTGGGCCGTCAGCTGATTCGCCCGGGGCAGGTACTGGGTGTTGCCCAGTTCCGATGCCCACTGGAGCACCTGCTCATCGGTGGCCTTCCACTGGTAGGCGTCGGCCACCCAGCGTTCCACCAGAGCAATGACCCAGGCGGGGGTGCCGTCCTGGTAGGGATCGAAGCGAACCTTCTCCAGGGGATAGCGCTTCTCCCAGCGGGCCCACGCGATCATGCGGCCCGTATCCAGCACGAGAGAACGGCAGGCGGGGGCGGTGTAGGTCGGGGGCAGTTCGGGAGATTCCGGGTCCGCCTGTGCGTGACCGGAGAGGCCGAGCCCTGCAACGAGGGTCGCGAGGCCGACACAGCGCCGAAGCCACTGCGCCAGCGGGCGGGACGGTGAAGCCAGTGCGGGGGACGCACCTCGATTCGAAAACATGGACAGCCCTCCTTCGTCGAGAATGAAACCTCCCCCGTGCGACAGCGTGCCGGTCCTGAGCCGTCCGGACCGGATGGGCATTTGCTGTCGCCTGTACCAGCTAACGGCCCGTAGTCCGGAATCCTTGAGCGAGAATCGTGCGCGTTCGTTCCTGGTTGCCATGGTCTGCCCTCGGGACAGTTGAGGCCATACGCTGACTGGCATAGCGCATCGGAGGGGCCGCGGCAGGGCTATGACAGAATGCAGGCCCTCGTTCCGCTGCCGCCATGTCCTCCGTCCTGCATCACATCGGGCTCGCCGCGCCCCATTTCGTGCTCGTCCTGATCGGTTATGCACTGTCGTGGTCCGGGCGCTGGCCCAAGGCGGTCAGCGATGCGCTGGCCACCTTCGTGTTCGCCCTGGCCGTGCCCGCGCTGCTGTTCCGCCTCATGAGCGATCCTTCCCGTCTGCCGCCGTTCGATGCGCGACTCCTGATTGCCTTCTTCAGCGGCTGCTTCATCACATTCCTGGCCGGACGGATCATGGGTCGCTGGGTGTTCCGCCTGAACGGCGTGGAGCAGACTGTCCTTGGATTGGGCGGCGTGTTCTCCAACAACGTGCTGCTCGGCATTCCGCTCGCCAAGGCAACGCTGGGCGAAGCGGGCGTGGGGCCCGTCGCCCTGGTGATCGTGTTCAACTCGCTCACGCTGTGGTCGCTGGCCACCGTATCCGTCGAATGGGCGCGTCACGGTGAGCTGTCCGCCAGGGGATTCCTCCGGACCGCGAAGAGCGTGCTCACCACGCCCGTGGTCGCGGGCATCCTCAGCGGCGCCGCACTGGGGCAGTCGGGACTGACGCTGCCCTACATGATCGACGAGCCGCTGCGGCTGATCGGGCAATCCGCAGCGCCGCTCGCGCTCGTCGTGGTCGGCATGGGGTTGTTCGAGTACGGGATCAAGGCGGGCTGGCAGATCGGCGCCGGCATCACGGCGCTGAAACTCGTGTTCCAGCCGCTGGTGGTGTGGGCGATGGCGCGGGCGCTGGGGCTGCCGCCTCTGGAGACTCAGGCGGTCGTGCTGTTGGGCTCGCTCGCCGTCGGTGTGAACGTGTATCTCATGTCGCGGCAGTTCGATGCGCTGCAGGGACCGGTGGCATCCAGCATGGTGATGTCGACGGCGATATCGGCCATCACCACGCCGCTCGCGGTGGCCCTCGCGGGGGCCTGACGCGAGCGGCGTTGGATGACTTACGCGGCCGCCCGCCTGGCTTCCTGCGAGAAGGTGCTTTCCATTTCGCGGCGGAGCTTCACGGCGAGGCTCGATTCGTCGACTGCTACATCGGACCATCGCACGGGCTGCCCGGCCGCCACCGGCTTCACCAGCCTGACCTCGTGGGCCAGGCCCAGCGACAGGGCGCCGATCGCGAGGGAGTCCTCGGCGCGCATCAGCTTGCCCATCACCGTGTAGCCGCCTTCGCCGTCCAGCACTTCCCCCGCGGCGAGATTGCGTTTGGCCGTGGCCACGACGTCTGCCCGGAATCCGGTGGGTGAGCCCGTCGACTCGCCGCGCAGTCCGACCGAAGCGACGGAAATGCCCACTTCCAGACCGATGAGGTGCCAGCGCTTGTAGAGGCAGGCGTACCGCCCGGACGGATCCGTGCGCACGCCGTATTCCGTGAAGCAGCGGCGGATGTATTCCGTGTCGCCTTCGAACACGACGAACACGCCGAAGCGGATGTCGTACGGAATCGGACGGCCGTCGGCCTCCAGCGAGGAGATCACTTCCACCTGGCCCTTGTGATGCAGGTGGCCGCCTTCGGCGCGCGGACGCATCACGAAGGGAATGTCATCGACGCTCGCGGGAGGAAACAGCAGACCTTCCGGCGCGGGCGTGAGTCCGGTGGCGTTACACACGGCTGTGCTCTCGATGGCAGGCTTCGAGCCGTCGAGAAACGAGTTGAACATCTTCGGGTTGAGACCGCCGACCTTCGCCTGCTCCGGCGACAGACCGTAGTAGCCCCATACGGTCTCGGGCGTGGACTGCGCGAAGTGGGGGAGCCACTTGTGTCCCCGGCCCGCGGCCACCACGCTGAAGCCCGACGCCCTCGCCCAGTCGACCAGATCGCAGATGAGCGCGGGCTGATCGCCGTACGCGAGGCTGTAGACCACCCCGGCCTCCTGCGCCTTGCGGGCGAGGATGGGGCCGCACATCGCGTCGGCTTCGACCGTGACCATCACGACGTGCTTGCCGTGGCGGAAGGCTTCCAGCGCGTGCTCGACGGCAGCGATGGGATTGCCCGTGGCCTCGACGATGATCTCGATGCGCGGGTCCGCGACCAGCTTGCGCCAGTCATCGCCCACGTGCGTGAGTCGCGACGCAAGAGCGGCGTCCAGCGAGGGGGCGGAATAACTGCCGGCCTGCCAGCCCACGCGGTCGAGATTGAGGCGGGCATTGGCAGGCGACAGGTCCGCAATGCCGGCGAGATGCAGTCCCGGGGTCTTGGGGACCTGCGCGAGATACATCGCGCCGAACTTGCCGGCGCCGATCAGGCCGACGCGCAGCGGCTTGCCGGCCGCTTCCCGCTGCTGGAGCTTGGCGTAGAGATTCATGGTGAGGGCTCCTCTTCAGATGTCGAAAAACTCGAGCTCGTGCTCTTGGATGGGGTGGAGGGAGTCGGAACCCGGCAGCGTAGCGCAACCGGACCGTGCGACGGGCGATCAGACCTGCCGGCCGTCGATCGAGAAGTCCGCGGAAGCATCCTGCGCCAGCAGGCGCTTCAGCGCCGGCAGCGCCTTGCGCATGGCGGCATCGAGGGTCCAGGGCGGATTGAACACGAACACCCCGCTGCCATGGAGCCCGAACCCGTCGTCGGCCGGCTTGCTCACCGACAGGGAGGCATGGAGCCAGCTGCCTTCGCCCGCGAGACGTCGCAGCTGTTCCGGCAGGCGCTCGGACTCCCGACGCTGGACCTGCGGGTACCACACCAGATAGACGCCGGTGGCGAAGCGCTCCAGCGCGTTCGTCATCGCCCGGGTCACCGAGCGGTAATCGTTCTTGTCCTCGTACGACGGATCGATGAGCGTGAGCGCGCGGCGTGGTGGCGGCGGCAGCACGGCGTTGAGCGCCGTGAAGCCATCCGTTGCCTGAACCATCACCTGCCGGCCGGCATCCGCGGAGAAGACGTCCAGCACCTTGGTCTCGCTCGGGTGGAGTTCGAACAGGCGCAGTCGATCCTCGCGGCGGACCATCTGCAGGGCGATCTGCGGCGAGCCCGGATACTGGCGCAGCGCGCCCTCCGGATTGAATCGGCGCACCTCGTTCACGTAGGCAGCGACCGCGTCGGGGAGGTCCTTCGCGTCCCAGAGCTTGGCGATGCCGCCGCGATACTCCTGACTCTTCGCGGCGTAGCCGGAGTCGAGCGCGTAGGAACCGCCACCCGCGTGAGTGTCGATGAACCAGAAGGGCTTGTCCTTCTGCCGGAGGTAGTCCAGGAGGTGGACGAGCACGACGTGCTTGAGAACGTCGGCGTGGTTTCCGGCGTGGAATCCGTGGCGGTAGCTGAACATCGGGGGCTCTGTGAGGCGGTGGGGGGCAGTACTGGCGGAACGCTGCAACGGGACTCGCATTATGCGACTAGGCGGCGAACCCGCATCGCGTCGTCATCAATCCAGGTGAGAAACGCGCAGGAAATTGCCGACGCGGCGCCGGACGATTTTGCGGAAAGCCTTTGGTGTGCAGCACAAGATGCAAATCACCCGAATTTCATTGTTTGCAGAATCAGCAGCTTGGAAACGCCATTCTGCAAGTGTTGCCACGCCGGACATGAAGGTGCAATCTCTCAAAACGTCACGTTCCACCGACGGCAGGGTGGTCCGCGGAGAGCCTTGGCTCCGCGTCACCTCCGGTGGCTGACGAAAAAACTAGACAGGAGACCCAAGCATGATCGCGTTGCGCCAGTTGGTACTCGTTAGCGGCATTCTCTTCTCATCCCTGGCATGGTCCGTCACCGTCACCTACACGGCGGAAGACATCGCAGACGTCGGTTCCGACGATCTCTGGACCTACCGGTACCTGATTTCGGGCGACCTGCCCGCACTCGACAGCCTCCGGATCGCCTTCGCGTCCGACCTTCACAGTCCGCTCGCTGTGGATGGGGCGGTCGACGACTGGTATGCCGAGTTCGGGGAAAGCCAGACCACGCCGTTTCCTGCCGATGGCTACGTGCTCTTCTCCCGTGTGACGGGGGACGCGCCGCTGCCGAAGTCCTTTGATGTCACCGTCGCGCGCTTCGCCGCGGGACCGGTTGCGGCGCAGACCTTCGAGGTGCTCGGCAAGACGTTCGATCTGGTCGACTCGGGCGTCACCACCAGCCCCATCCCCGAGCCGACCACGAATCTTCTTCTTGCCGGTGGCCTGACGCTCGTCGTTCTCCGCCGTCTCCGGATCAGAAGATAAGTCCCTGCGCTCGTTTCGTGTCGAGGCGTCCGACCGGCGCCTCGCGCTGACGTGCTCGCGCGCCGCGTCCCGAGGAGTCACAGCAATCTGAAGGCGTAGTCCGTTTCGACTCTATTGCCTGGAGGTCGTGATGGCAGCAATCCGCATCCGCTCGATGTACCGTCGCCGCATCAGCGGCCTGATGAACGCGCTGCTCGATCGCTTCTGGGATGGCTGGGACGGCCCCACCCGCGTGCGGCCTGGAGCCTTGCCTGGCAGGGCGCACTTCGAACCGCTCGAACCCAAGGTACTGCTGAGCGCCGACCTGCTTCCCGGGACGCCCCTCAGTTTCACGGACGCGGACGGCACACTCGTCACCGTGACCCTTTCAGGCAGCGGCTCGGGCGTTCTGGACGACACGGGCGGCAACGCGAGCCTCACTCTCCAGGGCAACGACCTGACGACCCGCGTCGTGATCGGCGCACAAGGCGGGGACGGACGGTTCCAGCTTTCGGGCCTGTCCGCCTCCGGACGCAATCTCGGCGCGATCGTCGCGCCCAACGCTGACCTCACCGGCGTCATCCGGCTGGACGGACATCTCGGTGAACTGTCCCTTCGCGCCGCGCAGGGTGCGTCCACGGTGCATGCCGCGTCGGTGGGAACCTTGTCCGTCGCCGCAGATTTCACGGCGGGCTTCGAACTGACCGGCCCCGATGCGGGACTCGCACTGACGCGCGCCACGATCGGCGGGGTGCTTTCCGGCGCATGGAACGTTCAGGGGCGTTCCGGGAGCCTCAAGGCCGGGGAGGTCGATGCCGCGTGGACTGGCGCGTTCGGCGACCCGCTGACGTCTCTCACGACCGTCGGAGATTTCCACGGGACGGCCTATCTGCCGTCGCTGCTGCAGCTGACCGTCGGCGGCGCCCTGTCCGGCGCGACTCTGGTGGTGGGCGCCGATCTCGGGTCGGATGGTGCGCTCGGCGGCGCGGGAACGCGCGCCGACAGCTTCTCCACCGGCAATCTCTCGCGCGTCCGCGTCAATGGTGCCGTGGTTGACTCGACGATCCGGGTGGGCGTGGACCCGGTGAATGGCGTGTTCGACGACGGCAATGACGCTGTGCTGCCCGGTGGGCGCATCCAGGAATTCCTCGTCGGGGGCGCGCTGACCGGCAGCAGCATCATCGCCGCGACCCTGCCTCAGCAGGTTCGTGTTCAGGGCAGTCTCGTCTCGACCGCCACGCTCTCGGCCTTCCGAACCGCCGCACTCGACAAGGCGGCGCCATCGCTCGTAGCGTCTCTCGCCAGCGATACGGGGGCCTCTTCGACAGACCGGCTCACCGCGGATCCGACCGTATCCGGGCGCGTCACCGATCTCGGTGCTGTGACTGGTCTGACTCTGTCGTTCCAGGGCCGCGACGTGGACGTGAGCCAGGCCCTCAATACGGACGGCACTTTTCTGCTGACTCGCGGCGCCATCGAAGCCGCGCTCGGCACGACGCTGACCGACGGCGCTATCGCGCTCGGATTGCGCGCGCGGGACGCGGGGGGCAATTTCTCGAATGCGGTGACGGTCGCTTTCGAACTGGACACGGCAGCGCCCGACCTGCTTTCGTTCGGCGTTGTCAGCGCAGATGCGGTCGGCGGCGACAGTGCAAAGGCAGCGGCGGCAACCGTGGTGCTGCGCGGCGAGGGCACCGCCGGTGCGACCGTGTCGTACGCGGGGCAGAACGTCCTGGTGGGATCCGGCGGTGTGTTCGCGCTGCCCGGCGTCGGACTCGTGCTGGGCGACAACGCCATCACCCTGACGATCCGGGACCTCGCCGGCAACACGGACAGCCTCACCCGCACGATCACGCGAGTCGCCCGTACGCAGGCAGATCCGATTCTGGTGTGGAACGACATTGCGCTGCGTGCGGTTCAACTCGATGTGTCGGACCCTCCCGTCGCGACTCGTGCGTTGGCGATGGTCAGCCTTGCCCAGTACGACGCGCTTGCCGCCATCGAAGGGACGGCGGCGTACCTCGTCCAGCGGACCGTGTCCGGGCCGGTCTCCGCGGCGGCTGCGACGGCGGCTGCGGCGCATCGCGTGCTCTCCCGGATCTATCCGGCGCAGCAGGCTGTGTTCGACGACGCCCTTTCGAACGATCTCGCGGCGATCGACGACGGTGCCGCGAAGGACAGCGGGATCGCCCTCGGCCTCGCCATCGCCGATGCGATCCTTGCCCTGCGGGCGAACGACGGATCGGAAGACTTCGTCTCGTATGACGGCAGTACGGAACTCGGCAAGTGGCGGCCGACCGGCCCCGCCTTCGATGTCGCCGACGTGCCGCACTGGGCGAGCGTCGAGCCCTTCGCGCTGTCATCTCCCGGCCAATTCCGTCCGGTGGCGCCGCCAGCGCTGGATTCCGCGGCCTACGCTGCGGCGGTGGAAGAGGTCAAGCGTCTCGGAAGCGCGACCAGCACCCAGAGAACGGCGGATCAGACCCAGATCGCGCTCTTCTGGGCGGACGGCAAGGGCAGCTTCACCCCGCCCGGACACTGGAATCAGATTGCGAGCGAGGTTGCCCGCTCCCGGGGAAGCAGCCTGACCGACAACGCCCGGCTCTTCGCGCAACTCAACGTGGCACTGGCCGACACCGCCATCGCCTGCTGGGACGCCAAGTACACGTACGGGCTGTGGCGGCCCGAGACGGCGATTCAGAACGCCGATCTGGATGGCAATGCGGGTACGACCGTCGATGCGGCGTGGCGGCCTCTGCTGCTCACGCCGCCCCATCCCGAGTACGTGTCCGGGCATTCGAGTTTCAGTCGTGCCGCGGCGACCGTCCTCGCGTCCCACTTCGGAGACGACACGACGTTCTCCACGACCAGTGCCACGCTGCCCGGCGTCACGAGGACCTTCTCGAGCTTTACCGAGGCGGCCGGCGAAGCCGGTCGCAGCCGCATCTATGGCGGCATCCATTACGAGTTCACGAACCAGGCGGGTCAGGTGCTCGGCGCGCAGGTCGCCAATGCCGTGCTCGCGCGCTTCGCGCTGTCTGGCGATTCCCAGGCGCCTGCCATTCCGCTGGGCGATACGCCCGCGGTGACGAACACCAACGTCACGCTGCGCGGCCAGGTGCTCGACAACCTGTCCGGCGTGGCGTCTGCGGAGTTCCGGATCGATGGAGGAGCCCTTCAGACGCTGTCGCTCGACGCGAACGGCGGCTTCACGATCACCACGGCGCTGCCGACCGATGGCAGTGCCGACGGCGCACACACGATCACCATCGTTGCGCGTGACGCCGCCGGAAATGCGAATGCCGGCGTGACGCGCGGATTCACGCTCGATACCAGAGCGCCGACGATCACGCTGCCGAGCCTTCCGGACGGTGCGGCATTGGGCGCAACGAGCCGGCTGACCGGCACGGCCGACCCCACGGGCACCACGCTGACGCAGCTCAGCTACCGCATCGACGGCGGCGTGAGCCGCACGCTTGCCTTCGATGCGGCCACGGGAGCATTCGACGAATCCTTACCCTTCGGCAACCTCGACGTGGGCGACCACACGCTGGTACTCACCGCACGCGACGCCGGCGGCAACCTCGCCACACTCACCCGTACCGTCAAGGTCGAAGCGCTCGCGCCGCTGACGGTCACCAGTCTGACGCCGACCGAAGGCTCCGGCGATGTCGGCGTCACGGTCCGCCCGCAGGTGCGCTTCTCGCGTGCGGTGAATCTGTCGACGCTGACCGCCGACTCGTTCTTCGCCACCGGGCCTGACGGCAGCAAGCTTGATGCTACGGTCGTGCCGGCTAGCGACGGCACCTACGCGTGGCTGTTCTTCACGAACCCGATGCCCGGTGGCTCTCGGGTCACGCTGCATGTCGACGGTTCGAAGATTCGCGGCGCGGCGGACGGCACCTTCCTGGATGCCGACGGCAATGGCACCGCGGGCGGCACCTTGACCCAGAGCTTCACGACCGTGAGCCGCACTGCAGTGGCAGGGACGAAGCTGGTAGGGAAGGTCGTCGATCCCGGGGCGGACCTCGAGCCCATGACCTTCGACGACATCCGCCGCGGCCCGGATGGCGTGATCCATACCGCCGATGACGTGTTCCTGCTGCCCATCGCGCACGCGAAGGTGTTCATCCTCGGACAGGAAGACCGGTTCGTCTTCACCGACGCCGCGGGAAACTTCGAACTGACCGACGTCCCCGCCGGCACGGTGAAGGTCGCGATCGACGGCCGCACGGCGACGAACGCGCCGTCGGGCGTGTTCTTCCCCGAAATGGTGATGGACGTCGAACTGCGCCCGGGTGTCGTGAATACCGTCATGAGCGGCATGGGGTCGGACGCCGAGCGTGCGGCCAATCTCGATCGTCGCGAGGTGTACCTGCCACGCATCCCGACGAGTTCGCTTCAGGAAGTGAGTGATACCGCGACGACGGTGATCACGGTGAGCGATGCGAAATCCGCACCTCAGCTGAGCGAGCAGGAAAGGGCCGCGCTCACGCTCACTGTCCAGCCGGGCAGCGCGATCGGTGAGAACGGCAAGGCGCTCGACAACGTGCAGATCGGGATCAGCACCGTACCGCCGGAACTCGTCCGCGACATGCTGCCTCCGGGTGTGCTGCAGCACACGTTCGACATCACGATCCAGGCGCCGGGGGTGGCCACGTTCGCGGAGCCGCTGCAGATCACTTTCCCCAACGTCTTCAACGCAGCGCCGGGCACGAAGCTGAACATCCTGAGTTTCGATCACACGACCGGCCGGCTCGTGATCAACGGGACGGGCACGGTATCGGCGGACGGCCTGACCGTGGTGTCCGACCCCGACTCCGGCATTCGGGCGCCGGGATGGCATTCGATGACCCCTCCGGGGTCGCCCGGAGGCGGAACGCCTCCGCCCCCGATTCCCTGCGATCCGCCCGGCGGACCGATTCAGCCGACCGAAAGCTTCCTGACTCTCGGCATGATCACCGGCGGCGAAACGGCCTCGACGCTGCTGGATCTCGCCGCGAACCTTCCTTCGCCGGGACCGGGAGAGCAGGTCAACGTCGACATCAAGCTGGATGGCGTCGCGGCCAAGTTCCTCAAGATCAACGGATCGACGTCTTTCGCCAGAAACGGCTCGACGCCTTCAGGCACGATCGTGAGCGAGCTGAAGACCCGCGCCTACAGCGAGTTGCCCGGCGGTCTCAACTCGTTCAACGAGCCCACCGTCTTCGGTGGCGTCGTGACTGTGACGGTCACGCGGTCGGCGGCCGACCCGTCCCATTCCGATTGCCCGGTCAAGAGTGCCGTCGAGGTCCGGAAGTACATCGTCTATCGCTACATAGACTCGCGCAGTGGCGAGACACCCACGGTGTACGAGTTCAACGATGCCCTGGTGAATACGAACCCGAAAGCCGAGCCGTTCAAGCAGGCGTTCAAGTTCGAATTCAGCACGGAAGCCGAAGGCACCGTGACTCTCGCCAGCGAGTCCGGGGCGGCGGGCCCGAAGCCCTTCACGCTGGCCCGGTCGGGTGGTTCGGCCACGGTCACTTTCAGTCCTCCCGCGGTCCAGTCGTTCGGTGACGAGATCCGCATCCAGCCCCAGAAGGACCCGACGAGAGTCGTCGCCGGTCCTTCCCTGAACGGCAAGGGAACGGAAGCCCAGGTCATCAGCCTGAACCGGGCGGAGCTGATCGCCGAGCTGACCCAGGCCGTCGAGTCCGACATGCCCTTCTACTGGTTGTCGGGGCTGCTGACCAGTCAGCTCACGACCGACGGCGTCGCGGACCCGGACAAGATCGGTCAGCTCGCCGATCTGGCGATCGGTTATGCCGTTTCCTACTTCAATCCCGTCGGCAGCGCCGTGAAGTTCAGTCTCGGGAACGCGGGGGGTCTCGTCATGGACTATTCGCCAGGGGTCGATCCCGGGGCGTCACTCCTGCTCGGGACCGTGGGGATCGTCTACGGAAAGGCGGTCGAGGGGATCGACAACGTCGACGCGGCCTATGGCGTGCTGAAACAGCAGGGCACCAGGAGCAGCGACTGGATGCGCTACCACTTCGTGGAGGCATTCAACACGACTCGCGAAAATCGGGTGGAGGTCTACGTCAGGAATCTGTTCGCGGTGCCGCTGGTAGAGCAGACCGTGACCTTGAACGGGTTCGCGAACAAGATCGGATACGTGATCGCGCACGAGGCCGGTCACGCCCTGGGCCTGCATCACGCATTCAGCCAGTCAGGCGCCATCGACTCGTCGGACGTGATGAGCTACGAGGATCCCGCCGGCCTGGCGTTCCGTGCGTCCCTGCCGAGCCTGGAGCTCGGTCTGGATCTGGCGCCGGCCGCGCGCCTCCAGGGTGCGTCGAACTACCTCGTCCAGTGGATCAACGGCGGCCCGGCGGCCATCGGCGGTGGAAGCGGCCGCGATCCGGACACGGATCTGCCGCTCATCGGCCCCTTCGCTCCGATCCTCGCGATCGGCACGCCCGACAACATCGTGCTTTCGGATGTCGATCTCGGCGTGCTGACGGTCGGTAGCGCGACGCCGACGAAACTGTTCGTCAGAAACCTCGGGAGCGATCCCCTCACGGTCCGTTCTCTGGTCGTCGCCGGAGAGACCGTCGGCGGCACGTTGTCCGCGGATCCGATTGCGCCGGGTGACACTCGCGAGCTGTCCGTCGACCTCACGAGCCTGGCGCCCGGGCGCTACAACGACGCCATCCGCATCGAATACGGCAACGGAAGCACTCAGACCATCGCCTTCCGGTTTTCCGTCCAGTCGGCTGCACCTGCGGCCGTCACGGCACTGAGCAACAACCTGGGTGCGACGAGTCTGGGTTCGTCGAGTGAGGGCGCGGTCGTGTCGGTGACGAACGAAGGCGCGCAGACGCTGACGATCACCTCCGCAGCTTTGCTCTCCGGGGAGGAATCTTTCAGGATCGTCGACTTCACGCCCCAGTCGCTCGGCTACGGCGAATCCGGCGAGATCAAGGTCCGCTTCGCGCCGACGACATTCGGCCTGACGCGCGGGCTGATCGAACTGACCACGAACGATCCCGCCCGTCCGAAGATCGTCCTGTCGGTGGTCGGCACGGGGGTGAGCGACGAACGACAGTACCAATGGGGTGGCGATGCCATCGCCGTGACCACCGGAACAGGGGACGGTGCCAACACGCTGCGGACGATGAGCGATGCTGCGGGTCGTTTCGAAATCTTCCTCTCCGCCTCGACGGCGTACGAGGTGGGTGTCTTCGATTTCGAGTCGCAGTTGCTGGCGGTCGGCGGCGGCGTGACGGCTCCCCCCGGTTCGCCGACCAATCTCACCGCGGGCCTCGCCTTCGGCGCCAGCACGGCCGTCGACTCCGATTTCGACGGCCTTCCGGATGACATCGAACAGACGATCGGCACGAACGCGGGTCGGAAGGATACCGACAACGACGGCATCGACGACTTCATCGAAGTGAAACAGGGGCTCGATCCGTCCGGCGGACGCAACGTACCGGTGGGCATCGTGGCTGCCACGCCACTGGCCGGCTCCGCAGAGGCAGTGGATGTCGTTGCGTCTGCGGCAGGCGGACCTGCTGTCGCTGCGGTTGTCGCGACCGGGAACGGCGGACTCGCCATCGTGGACGTTTCCGCGTTCGACAGTCCCGCGCTGCTGTCCCAGATCGATCTCGCGGGATTCAATGTGGGTGTCGCCATGGACGCGACGCGTGGCGTCGCGGCCGTTGCCGGGAGCGGTGCCGGACTGCATCTGGTCAATGTCTCGAATCTGGCTTCGCCGGCCCTGATCCAGACGGTGGACCTCGGCGCTTCCGTTACTGCCGTGGCTCTGGGGGACGGCATTGCCTACGCGGCGTCCGGGCGCCGCGTCGTCGGTGTCGACTTGAACACCGGCGAGACGAGGTCGAGTGTCGACTTCGGTCTTGTGGGCGGCGCGGCTCTGGTGAGTCTCGTACGCGACGGCAATACGCTCTTCACGCTGGATGCGGATAACACGCTGCGCGCGATCGACATCGCGGGGGACGTTCTCACGCCGCGAGGTTCGATCGCCCTCGCGGTGGGTGGCGGAAAGCTCTTTGTGGGAGGCGGGACTGCCTACGTCGGTCGGGAAGACAGGTTCAATGGCGGCTTTTCGACAGTCGACGTTCGTGACCTGGGGAATCTTCGACTCCTGAGCGGTCCGGACGCCAACAACGTCGCCGGCGATGCCATCGTGGCGAACGGTTCGGGGCTTGCCGTCACGGTCGGGCAGATCGGGGGCGCCTTTGGCGCAAACGCGCTGGATGTTCTGAACGTCGCCGATCCGACGAACACGGGTGTGGTGGTGACCCGGGTGAACCTGCCGGCAGCGCCGCGCGGCGTGGCCCTGGCCAATGGAATGGCCTTCGTTGCCGCGGGCGAGGCCGGTCTCCAGATCGTCAACTTCATCGGCTTCGATACGCAGGGAACCGAACCGGCTGTCTCGATTCAGGCCGACGCGATCGATGTCGATGCCGCTGCTGCGGGGACCCAGGTACTCGAAGGGCGTTCGGTTCGCGTGGTACCGACCGTCACCGACGACGTCCAGGTCCGGAACATCGAGCTGCTCGTCAACGGCGTCGTCGTGGCGACAGACGTCGCCTTTCCGTGGGAACTGTTCGCGCAGGTGCCCACCGTCGCGGCGGGTGGCAGCACGATGACGATCCAGGTCCGGGCCACGGACACCGGTGGCAACGTCGGGCTGTCGAACATCGTCACGCTGGACGTGACGCCCGACACCTTCCCGCCGAAGGTGACCTCGGCGAGTGTTGCGGACGGTGAACGACTCTTCTTCGTCCGCAGCATCGACATCGCGTTCGACGAGCCGATCGACACGGCCCTGCTGGCGGTCGGCGGCATGCATCTTGTCCGGGCCGGGGCCGACGGGGCGTTCGACACTGCGGATGATGTGCCGCAGACCGTGCGTTTCGACACGCGCAGTTTCGGGCAGTCTCTCAGTGTGCTCGTCGACGATGTCCTGGCACCGGGCGCGTACCGTCTCACGATCGATGCGGACATCGTCGCCGACATTGCCGGCAACACCATTGCCGCGCCGATCGTGCGCACCTTCAGCGTCAGACCGGCCAGTGACGTGAGGGCGGTGTCGGGCGCACCGGAGATCCCGACCGCGCCTGCCGCGAATCCCGGGCAGCAGATCGCCGTTGCCGTGCCGTTCGATCCGGCCACCGCTCGCGCGCAGTTCAGTGTGATCGACGTCGCCGGGAACAGGACCACGCGGGTCGTTACGCCCGCACGTGCGGACCCGATTGCAGGCGTTGCCTATTTCACTGTTCCCCTGGACGCCGTGACCGGCGAGACCGTCGTGTTCTCGCTGGTCGGCGGCGTGAGGACGGACTTTCCGGATGGAACGTTTCCCCTCCAGATCCTTCCCGTGATCACCGACGTGCAGGTGCAGAGCGTGTCGAGCGATGCGACGACGGCGACGGTACTGATCAGCGGGCTGGGGTTCGTGGAAGGCGGCGTCAGCGAGTACCGCTTCGGCACGACGATCGTTCCGGATCCCGGTGTGTCCGCCGGTCCGGATGTGCAGAGCCGGTTCGATGCTGTGCTGGGATTCGTGCCCAACGCAGCGGTGAGCGTGGTGGTGCCCTTGATCGGTGGATCGTTCGGATCGATCAGCGTGAAGACGGGAGGGGGTACGAGCGCGCAGTACAGCGTGAGCGTGGATGCGATCGAGGCTGTGGCGCTGAGCGGAACGCCAGCCGATGCGGGGCAGGCCTCGGCGAACGCGGGGCAGGCGGTGGAGCTCAGGGGCAGTGGTCTGAGCGTGGGCACGGACGTGCTGCTGAGGTGGGTGGACAACAGTGGGGTGCAGCAGGTCACGGTGCTGAGTCCGGTGGCGGCGTCTGCGGACGGGACGAGAGCGACGCTGGTGTTGCCGTTGTACGCGAACGGGGCGTTCGGGCTGCAGGTGTTCGGTTCGGGGAGCCAGCCGATGCTGCAGGTGGTGCCGAAGCTGACGGGTGTCGAAGCCGATGGAAGGACGTTGCTGCTGGGCTCTGGGTTCGTGGAGGGGGCGACGGTGTACGGGTTTCCTGGCACGGCGGTGGCTGACACGGCCGGTGACGGGGGTGAAGTGGATGTGGGCTTCACGAGGGACTTCAGCGCGCAGAACGGAAGCGCGAGCCTGGGCGCGACGGCGTTGCCGAGGTACGGGTACGGGAGCGTGACGGTGAGCACGGCGGGCGGGACGAGCGCGGCGCTGGGGCTGGAGGCGCTGCGCACGAGCGTGACCGGGGTGTCGCTGGGGGATGTGGCGGCGGATGCGCAGGGCCAGCTGTGGGTGAGCGACCAGGCCAATCCGGGGCATCTGCTGAAGGTCGATGCGGGCACTGGGCAGACGCTGCAGACGATCACGATGAGCGCGGCGTACGGGACGCAGTTCACGCAGAGCTACACGGGGCTGCAGGTGCTCAGAGGGACGATGAGGCTGGGGAGCACGGATGTGGGGCCGGGGAATCTGCTGGTGTTCAACGGCGCTCCGAACACGGACCGGGTGGTGGCGGTCAATCAGATAAGCGGGGTGGTGCTGGCGTCGCTGGCGCTGGCGCAGAACTACGATCTGACGGGAGCGGCGTACGACGAGGTGGGCAACCGGATCTACGTGGCGGCGGAGAGGGGCAACGCGATCGTGGTGGTGAACGCGCAGACGGGAGCGGAGGTGGAGCGGATCGCGGCGCCGTTCAGTGTGGCGGGCAACAGCGGGCTGGCGATCGATGCGGGGGCGAGGCGGCTGTGGGTGGGGTCGACCAGCGGGGGTGCGCAGCTGGTGGAGTACGCGATCGGAGCGGGAGGTGGGCTGACGGAGTTGAGGCGCATCGACACGAGGCCGCAGGGAGTGGACAGCGGTGAGATCACGGGGTTGAGTGTGGGGCCCGACGGGCGGCTGTATGTGGCCACCACGCAGGGCGTGGTCCACAGGATCGACACGACGCTGGACGCCAGCGCGGTGAAGCCGGCGACGCTCACGGGTGTGATCGGCACGGCCGGTGGCGGCGTGGCGGCCGATGCGACGAAGGCCTCGGCGAACGTCGGTGAGGTGATCGAGCTGACGGGGAGCAACTTCGGCGCCGGGACGCGGGTGCTGTTCGAGACGCGGGATGCCTCGGGGAGCACGGGGCTGTTCTCGGCCGCGCCGCTGGCGATCGATGAGTCGGGGACACGTCTGCAGGTGCGGGTGCCCGATCAGGCGACGACGGGGCTGGTGCGCGTGGTCAACCAGAGCACGGGCAACCTGGGGTTCAGTGGGTCGGAAGACGCGATCTACCGCGATGTCACGGTGAGCTTCACGGCGGGTGCGGATACGGCGACGGTGCGATTCGCGGACGGCGGCCTGCAGGGGCTGTTCGACGAGAGCTGGGGGATCGATAACGTCGAGGTGCGGCAGGGCGCGACGCTCGTGTTTGCCGATGACTTCGAGTCGGGCAGCGCAGCGGCGGGGTGGGGCAGCCGCGTGGTCAACGCCGAGGAGCGTGCGGCCTTCAGCCGGTTCTCGGGGCGGTTCAGCAGCACGAGCCAGGCGCTGAGCCTGAGCGGTCTGACGGCGGGGCAGACGTACACGCTGAAGTTCGATCTGTACGTGCTCGATTCGTGGGACGGCAGCGCGCCGAGCGTGGGTCCGGATCAGTTCGAGGTGAGCGTGGACGGTGCGGTGCTGCTGCGCGAGAGCTTCGCGAACCGGACGGGCACGGCGAGTGCGCAGAGCTTCGGGGCGAGCGCGGGAGTGGCGCTGCAGATCGTGCCGACGCTGACGGCGATGAGCGGACGTCCGGGAGGCGACGGCACGTTCACGCTGAGCGGCTCGGGGTTCATGGAAGGGGCGAGCACGGTGAGCGTGGGCGGCATGGCGTTCGTGGACACGGCAGCCAACGCGGGCCAGTTCCTGGACGTGAGCGGTACGCGCAACGACACGCTGAGCCTGGTGGCGCCGCGCACGCTGGACGGCCCGATCCGGGTGACGACGGCCGGCGGGTATGCGGAGCTGGCCGGACCGGTGTTCGCGCCGCAGCCGCCGTCGCTGTTCACGGGGATCGTGGCGAGCGCCGCGGCCGGGGTGGCGGCGGATGCGACGAAGGCCTCCGCGGTGACCGGTCAGCTCATCGTGCTGCAGGGCCAGGGGTTCACCGGGAGCACGCTGGTGCAGTTCCAGGGGATCGACGACAGCGGCCGGGTGGGGACGATCACGACGACCGGGACGGCAGGCGCGGGCGGGACGACGCTGAGCGTGGCGGTGCCTGCGCTGGCGCGCACGGGGCTGGTGACGGTGCTGGGCAGCGGGACGGGAATCGGGTTGCAGGTGGTGCCGACGCTGCGGGCGCTGGGCGGGACGGTGGCGGCGGGCAACACGCTGGTGCTGGAGGGAAGCGGGCTGACGGCCGACGATCTGATCGTGAGCGTGGGCGGTCGTGCGGCCGGGACGTTCGAGGTGCGCACGCTGATCGACGGGACGGGGAGCAGTCCGGATCAGCAGCTGCTGAGGGTGACGGTGCCCGCCGGGGTATCGGGCAGCGTGGTGACGGTGTCCACGGCCGGAGGCAGCTTCACGCTGAATCCCGGACTGGCGATCAGCGCAGCCGCGCTCAGCGGCACAGCGGCGCAGGCGGGTGTGGCGGCGGCGAACACGGGTCAGACGATCACGCTGACGGGCGCGTTTGCGCCTGGCGATCAGGTGGTGTTCACGACGATGGATACGACGGGCAACCTGACGACGCGCACGGTGGCGCCGGCGAATCTGGACGTGGCCGGCGGGACGCTGCAGGTGGTGGTGCCGGCCGATGCGGTGACGGGGCAGGTGCGTCTGGCGAGAAGCGCCACGGGGGCGCTGCTGCAGGTGGTGCCGACGGTGTCGGATGTGAGCATGAACGCGGGCGGTGTCTTCACGGGCGGCATTCTGACGATCGGGGGCAGCGGGTTCGCCGAAGGCACGACGGCGGTGCTGATGGGAGAGGTGCGCCTGGAGGACACGAGCCGGACGACGGGCATCAACGTGTCGGGTTCCACGTCGCTGAGCCTGAGTGTGCCGGGCGCAGTGAGTGCGGGGCCGATCCTGGTGAGCACGGCGGGCGGGACGAGTGCGCCGCTGGGGCTGACGGTGAACCGGATCGTGGCGAGCGCGGGCAGCGGAACGGCGGCCGACGCGGGGCAGGCCTCGGCCAACCCCGGGCAGACGATCACGGTGGAAGGGGTCGGTCTGGACACGGGCACGGACGTGGTGTTCCGGGTGATCGAGCAGTTCGGCGGCGTGAGCGATGTGGTGGTGAAGCCGAGCGTGGTGAACACGGCGGGGACACAGGCGCAGGTGCTGGTGCCGCTCAACGCGATCAGTGGTGTGGTGCGGGTGGTGGGGGAGCGCAACGGCACGGAGCCGTTCCTGCAGATCCTGCCGGTGATCCGTGACGTGCAGGTGCAGAGCGTGTCGAGCGACGCGACGACGGCGACGGTGCTGATCAGCGGTCTGGGGTTCGTGGAAGGCGGCGTCAGCGAGTACCGCTTCGGCACGACGATCGTTCCGGATCCCGGTGTGTCCGCCGGTCCGGATGTGCAGAGCCGGTTCGATGCTGTGCTGGGATTCGTGCCCAACGCAGCGGTGAGCGTGGTGGTGCCCTTGATCGGTGGATCGTTCGGATCGATCAGCGTGAAGACGGGAGGGGGTACGAGCGCGCAGTACAGCGTGAGCGTGGATGCGATCGAGGCTGTGGCGCTGAGCGGAACGCCAGCCGATGCGGGGCAGGCCTCGGCGAACGCGGGGCAGGCGGTGGAGCTCAGGGGCAGTGGTCTGAGCGTGGGCACGGACGTGCTGCTGAGGTGGGTGGACAACAGTGGGGTGCAGCAGGTCACGGTGCTGAGTCCGGTGGCGGCGTCTGCGGACGGGACGAGAGCGACGCTGGTGTTGCCGTTGTACGCGAACGGGGCGTTCGGGCTGCAGGTGTTCGGTTCGGGGAGCCAGCCGATGCTGCAGGTGGTGCCGAAGCTGACGGGTGTCGAAGCCGATGGAAGGACGTTGCTGCTGGGCTCTGGGTTCGTGGAGGGGGCGACGGTGTACGGGTTTCCTGGCACGGCGGTGGCTGACACGGCCGGTGACGGGGGTGAAGTGGATGTGGGCTTCACGAGGGACTTCAGCGCGCAGAACGGAAGCGCGAGCCTGGGCGCGACGGCGTTGCCGAGGTACGGGTACGGGAGCGTGACGGTGAGCACGGCGGGCGGGACGAGCGCGGCGCTGGGGCTGGAGGCGCTGCGCACGAGCGTGACCGGGGTGTCGCTGGGGGATGTGGCGGCGGATGCGCAGGGCCAGCTGTGGGTGAGCGACCAGGCCAATCCGGGGCATCTGCTGAAGGTCGATGCGGGCACTGGGCAGACGCTGCAGACGATCACGATGAGCGCGGCGTACGGGACGCAGTTCACGCAGAGCTACACGGGGCTGCAGGTGCTCAGAGGGACGATGAGGCTGGGGAGCACGGATGTGGGGCCGGGGAATCTGCTGGTGTTCAACGGCGCTCCGAACACGGACCGGGTGGTGGCGGTCAATCAGATAAGCGGGGTGGTGCTGGCGTCGCTGGCGCTGGCGCAGAACTACGATCTGACGGGAGCGGCGTACGACGAGGTGGGCAACCGGATCTACGTGGCGGCGGAGAGGGGCAACGCGATCGTGGTGGTGAACGCGCAGACGGGAGCGGAGGTGGAGCGGATCGCGGCGCCGTTCAGTGTGGCGGGCAACAGCGGGCTGGCGATCGATGCGGGGGCGAGGCGGCTGTGGGTGGGGTCGACCAGCGGGGGTGCGCAGCTGGTGGAGTACGCGATCGGAGCGGGAGGTGGGCTGACGGAGTTGAGGCGCATCGACACGAGGCCGCAGGGAGTGGACAGCGGTGAGATCACGGGGTTGAGTGTGGGGCCCGACGGGCGGCTGTATGTGGCCACCACGCAGGGCGTGGTCCACAGGATCACGATCTCGCCGCCGCCGGCACCGCCTGCGCCCGTGCTGTCTCCCGAGATTCTGGCGAGCCTTTCCACGCAGGCTTTCGCGGCGGTAGCGCCGTCGACCGCGGACGCCACGGTGGCCGGTATTGCGGCGAGGAGCGCTGCGCCCGCCCCGTCCGTGGCGAGAGTCGTCGACGAGATGCCGATGATCCGGCTGCCAGGGACAGCGACATCAGCGGAACGTGTGGAAGCCAGAAAGCCGTCCGCTGGCTCGCTGGCAAGCGTGGCTCAGGAAGGCGGACTCGTCCAATGGAAGAAGCCGCTTCGCGAAGCCTTGAAGGCGTTCCGGATGGGGGCGATGGCCCGGAAGTAGCGCTCGGGCAAGGCGTCGGTGCGATGCTTTGCTGAACAGGCCGGGGGCGCCTGAGATACTCTTCGACCGTGAAGCGGTCGCGAGCGGTATCCAGGCCCCGGGCCTGGGGTCGGCGTTCGGGCCTCCGGAACCCTTTCTTCAGGCGCACCTCCATGATCGAAATCCACGACAAGCCCGCCACCGGCGCCACCATCCGCCTGCACAC
>CAZEDA010000002.1:0-44401 GCA_964510915.1 uncultured Rhodocyclaceae bacterium
CCGACCCGGACCACTTCCTGCGGTTTGCCCGTCGGCGGTGGCCTTCCGCCATGGCGGGGGATTTCCTCCCCCGGGCCACCTACGGAGACTACCTGGAGCGCCTCCTCCGGGACGCTGTGCGGGCGTGTGCGGGCACTGCCGAATGCATCGAGGATTCGGTCGACGGGATTCACCCTGGAGGCCCCAGTGACCGGTTTCACGTCGCTCTCCGTTCGGGCAGGCGTCTGGAAGCCGACTCGGTCGTGCTGGCGACCGGCAACTTCCCGCCAGCGGATCCCCTCGACCGGTTCCCTGCGCCGTCCGATGCGACCCGTTATGTGCGGGATGCCTGGGCCCCGGGTGCGCTCTCCGGCGTCATGTCGGGAGAGCGGATCCTGCTGATCGGCTCCGGGCTCACTGCGCTGGACGTCGCCCTGTCGGTTCACGCGAGGGGGGCGGGCCACATCGACTGCGTGTCTCGTCACGGCTGGACGCCTCTGGCCCATCGTGTGCCGACGCTGCCCTCCCGCGCGACACCGGTGCAGGAGCGCATCCTGGCCGTGCCGCCGACAGTGCGCGGCTATCTCCGCTGTCTGCGCGACACCGCCGCAGAGGTCGAACGTGATCATGGGCAGGACTGGCGGGATGTCGTAGGCGGGATCCGTCCGATCACACCCCGCCTCTGGGAGCGGCTGCCACTCGCGGAAAAGCGGCGCTTCCTCCGTCATCTGCGAACGCTGTGGGACGTCCACCGGCACCGGTGTGCGCATACCGCGGCGACGTCGTTTACCGGCCTGGTCGCGCAGGGGCTGCTCGACATGCATGCCGGACGGATCGCCGCCGTATCGTGGGAAAGCGATGGCGTGGAGGTGGTGCTGCAGGGCCGGGACGGCAGCTCCGTGGTCCTGCGAGCGGACCGCATCGTCAACTGCACCGGGCCTCAAGGCGATCCCGCGAGGATCGACGACCCGCTGGTGAAGGCGCTCGTCGCCGGCGGAACGATCGTCCCGGACGACCTCGGGTTGGGCATCGCCACCGACGCCGACGGGCAGGCCGTCGATGCGAACGGCCACGTCGTCCGGGGCCTCTTCGTCGTGGGCCCGGCCCTGCGGGCCCGTGACTGGGAGGCGACGGCAGTCCCGGAGCTCCGTGTCCTGGCGGAACGTACCGCCGCTGCGGTTTTGCAGACCACCTCCTGACGAGCCTTGTCGTGCGCGGCGGTCTGCCGTATCTGCATGCAGTTTGGGTTTTCCGGGGGTCTTCGGCGGTGGATTTCTGGTATCTTCGAATGATTACCAGGGGTTTGCGGGAGACAAGATGCCGAAAGCATCGATCGATGTGCTGATGGTCAATCCGGGCAGCCGGACAGCCGTCTACCAGAAGCTGGGAGACACCTTTTCCGCCATCGAGCCGCCGTCACTGGCCGGCCTGTTCGCCGAATACCTCCGCCGCAAGGGCATGTCGGTCGCGATCATCGACGCGCCCGCCCACAATCTGAGTCCCGAGGACGTCGCGCGCAGCGTGCGGGAGGATTTCGACCCCGCGCTCATCGTCATGGTCGTCTACGGCTTCCAGCCTTCCGCGTCCACGCAGAACATGCCTGCCGCCGGTGAGACATGCCGGGCCATCAAGGCGCTCGATCCCGGATACCGGATCATGATGACCGGCACCCATCCGGCGGCCCTCCCGGAAAGAACGATGCGGGAGGAGGACATCGACTACGTGTGCGACCGCGAAGGGCCGGAGACGATCCTCGCGACAGTCCAGGCCATCAAGCAGCGCGCCACCGATCTCACGCACATTCCCAGCCTCTGGTACCGGCAGGACGGCGCCATCCGCTCCAACGCGCCCGGTCCCCTCATGGACGATCTCGACAACGAGATGCCCGGTGTGGCCTGGGACCTGCTGCCGATGGAGAAGTACCGCGCCCACAACTGGCACTGCTTCGAGCACATCGACCAGCGCAGCCCGTACGTGTCGATGCATACCAGCCTCGGCTGTCCTTACAAGTGCACCTTCTGCTGCATCAACGCGCCCTTCGGCAAGCCTTCGTATCGCATGTGGTCCCCGGACAGTGTCATCCGCGAGATCGACATCCTCGTCAACAAGTACGGCGTCAAGAACATCAAGTTCGTCGACGAGATGTTCGTGCTCAACAAGGCTCACGTCATCGGCATCTGCGATCGCATCATCGAGCGCGGCTACGACCTCAACATCTGGGCATACGCCCGGGTCGACACGGTGAAGGACGAATTCCTCGACAAGCTGAACCGCGCCGGCTTCCGCTGGCTGGCGCTCGGCATCGAATCCGGCAGCAAGCACGTGCGGGATGGCGTCGAGAAGGGACGATTCGGTTCGGCAGAGATCATCCAGGTGGTCCGCAAGATCCAGGATGCCGGAATGAACGTGATCGGCAACTACATCTTCGGCCTGCCGGACGACACCTACGAGTCCATGGAGGACACGCTCAACCTCGCCATCGAGGCCAACTGCGAGTTCGCGAACTTCTACTGCGCCATGGCGTACCCGGGCTCCAAGCTCTACGGTCTTGCCGAGGCCAACGGGTGGGATCTGCCACCGACCTGGATCGGGTACTCACAGCACAGCTACGAGTGCTTCCCGCTGCGGACGGACGCTCTCACGAACGCGCAGGTGCTCAAGTTCCGGGACGAGGCCTTCCATCGCTATTTCACGAATCAGCGCTATCTGGATCTCGTGGAGAAGAAGTTCGGCCCGAAGGTCCTCGCCCATGTTCGCGAGATGACCGCGATCAAGCTGCGGCGCCAGCTCTACGCCGAGGATGCCCTGGCCGTACCCGCCTGATCGCACAGCGGTACGGGTGCGCATCGGACTGAACAACCGGTTGCAGGTAGCTGAACGTTGATCATCACAAGAACACCCTTTCGAATCTCCTTCTTCGGCGGCGGAACCGACTATCCCGCGTGGTACAGGAACAACGGCGGGGCCGTGCTTGCGACGACGATCGACAAGTACTGCTATGTGTCCTGCCGCTACCTGCCGCCGTTCTTCGAGCACAAGCACCGCATCGTCTACTCGAAGATCGAGAACGTGCAGTCGGTCGACGAGATCGTCCACCCGGCGGTCCGCGCGATCCTCGCGGACATGGGGCCCGACCGCGGGCTGGAGATCCACCACGATGGCGACCTGCCTGCGCGTTCCGGCCTCGGTTCGAGTTCCTCGTTCACCGTCGGGCTCGTCCACACGCTGATGGCACTGCAGGGCAAGTACGCCTCGAAGGATTTCCTTGCCGCGCAGGCCATCCGCCTCGAACAGGACGTGATGAAGGAGCATGTCGGCTCGCAGGACCAGGTGTCCGCGGCCTACGGCGGGTTCAACATCATCGAGTTCACACGGGACGATCACTTCATCGTGAGCCCGATGATCCTGCCGCGGGGGCGCACCGAAGAACTCCAGAGCCATCTGATGCTGTTCTTCACCGGGTTGTCCCGGTTCGCGTCGGACGTCGCGAAGTCCAAGATCGACAACTTTGGCAAGAAGGAAAAGGAGCTCACCCGCATGGGGGAGATGGTGACGGAAGCCATCATGATCCTTCAGGGCCAGCAGAGCTCCGTGCTCGAGTTCGGGCAGCTGCTCGCCGAAGCCTGGGAGTACAAGCGCTCGCTGTCGGACAAGGTGTCCACGCCCGAGATCGACGAGATCTACACGGCGGGCCGCCGCGCCGGCGCCATTGGCGGAAAGCTGCTCGGCGCGGGCGGCGGGGGATTCCTGCTGCTGTTCGCCAAGCCGGAGGACCAGCCTGCAGTACGCGCTGCGCTGAAGAACCTGGTGCACGTGCCTTTCCGGTTCGAGAACGCCGGCAGCCGGGTCGTGCTTTACCAGCCGAACGGCCTCTGAGCCTCGGCGACATCCCACCAGTCACGGTTCGATCGTTCAGGGAGCATCGATTGATTCGCTATACGTACGAGGGACGCGGTTTCCAGGACTGGACCGCACGCCCGCTGCCGCTGGAACCCGACGGCCTGAGGGCGCTGCTTCGGGACATGGTCCGCATCCGCGTGATCGAGGAAGAGATCGAGAAGCGCTATCACCAGGACCAGATGAAGACGCCGATCCATCTCGTCATCGGTCAGGAGGCGACCGCGGTGGGGTTCTGCGCGGCACTCACGCGAGAGGATCTGCTCTACAGCGGGCACCGCACTCACGGGGCCTATCTCGCCAAGGGCGGCAGTCTGGAATCGATGCTGTGCGAGATGCATTGCCGGATCAATGGCTGCGCCGGGTCGCGTGGCGGCTCGATGCATCTCATCGACAAGAGCGTCGGGATGGTCGGCACGTCCGCCATCGTCGGTGGAGCGGTGCCCATCACGGCAGGCGCGGCGCTGTCCCTCAAGATGCGCAAGTCCGACCGCGTGGCTGCGGTGTTCCTCGGTGACGCCACCACGGAAGAAGGCGTGGTTTCGGAAACGCTCAACTTTGCCGCGCTGAAGCGCCTGCCGATGATCTTCTTCTGCGAGAACAATTTCTACTCGGTGCAGTCGCCGCTCGTCACTCGTCAGCCCGGCCGTGATCTCACCCGCTGGGCGGCGGGGCACGATGTCGCCAGCGTGAAGGTCGACGGTACCAATGTTCTGGCCGTATACGAAGCCGCCGTGCAGGCGGTCGAACGCGCGCGATCCGGCGGTGGCCCCACCTTCATCGAGGCCCGCGTGTACCGCTACCGGGCGCATGGCGGATCGGGCGACGACAGCAAGACGGGCTACCGGGATCTCGAGGAAGTGGCGCACTGGCAGAAGGTGGATCCGATCGACACCTACACGGATTTCCTGCTGGGCAAGGGGCTCATCGATGGCAGTACGCGGGAGCAGATGGCGGCGGCGGCACTGATCGAGACCGAGCGCGCCTTCGAGATGGCGCTCGCCAGCCCGAACCCCGAAGAGAAGGATCTCTACACCCATGTCTACAGCGACTGATAAGGGGCCTTGCCATGCCGTGGGATGAAGGACTCGTCAATTCGCTCGTGTATGAAGGCCCCGATCCCTCCGAGGGACGGGTATTGAGCTACGTGAAGGCCGTGAACGAGTCGCTGTCCCTGGCGCTGGAACACGACCCCGGCGTATTCGTGCTGGGACAGGGCGTAGACGACCCGAGTGCGATGTTCGGCTGCACGCGCGGACTCCAGGAAGTCTTCGGACCCGAACGGGTGTTCGATACCCCCGTGGCCGAGGAGTCCATGATGGGGATGTGCACCGGCGCTGCGATGAACGGCATGCGCCCGGTCTACATGCACAACCGCCCCGATTTCATCCTGCTCGCGTTCAACCAGCTCGTGACCCATGCGTCCAAGTTCCACTTCATGGACAACGGCCAGACGACTGTGCCGATGGTCGTCTGGGCGGCGATCGGTCGAGGCTGGGGGTCCGGCGCCCAGCATTCCCAGGCCATCCAGGGGCTGCTCATGGGCGTTCCCGGTCTCAAGATCGTGATGCCCAGCACGCCGGCAGATGCGAAGGGACTCCTGCTGTCTGCCATCGCCGACAACAATCCCGTGCTGTTCTTCGAGCATCGCTGGCTCATGAAGAAGGATGGCATTGTGCCGGAGGGCTTCTATCAGGTGCCGCTCGGCAAGGGCGTTTACCGGCGGCGCGGCAAGGACCTGACCGTGGTCGGCGCCTCCCACGCCATCGAGCTGGCGGGGCAGGCGGCCACCCAGCTTGCGAAGGAAGGCATCGATGTCGAAGTTATCGACCTTCGCACGCTGAAGCCGCTCGACGAAGCGATCATCGAGGAATCCCTAAGTAAAACTGGACGTCTCGTGGTCGTGGATACGGGCTGGGCGATGGGCGGCGTCTGTGCCGAGATCGGCTGCCTGGCCGCGGAGAAGTGGTTCCACCTGCTGAAGGCGCCGATCCGCCGCATCGGGTTGCCGGATATCCCGACCCCGGCGGGGTTCACGCTGGAGCAGTTCTACTACCCGAGCGTCGATCGGATGGCGAGCACGATGCGCGAGGCCGCTGGCCGCTGAGCAAAGCCTGTGGCGTCAGCCGCCCTTGATGCGCGCACCCAGGAAGCCTCGCGCGGCGAGATATCGGCCGATGAACCAATACCAGAGGAACGTACGCCATTTGAGAGGTAGACCGCCGTCCATGAGAAACCGGCGCGTGTAGAGCCAGACGGCGCCTGCCACGCTCTGCGGCGCGGATCCGCCGGTTGGGGAGACATCCAACGGCACTAGCGGATGTCCGCGAATCGCGCGCATCAGCTGGTGTGAACTGGATCGCCGCGCTTCGATGAGGGCGACGAAGGTCGGGTCGTCCTTGAATCGATCTCTTCGTCTGTAGGTCTCGTCGAATTCGCTCTTTCCCACGCGGTAGTGAAGGTGCTCGAACACAACATCCGGCACATATCGCACTCGCTGGGCGCCAAGCCGTGACAGTCGCTGGAAGATGTCTACGAGATGGGAGTCGATGAACGCACCCTGATACACCGTGGGATAGGGATCGACCAGCAACTCGCAAGTGCTGCGCGACATCACGGGAAAAGTGCACCATCCGCGATTCTTGAACAGGTCGTTGCCGTAGGCCAGATAGACTTTGTCTGGAAACTCCCTGTCGACAGCGCGCAACCGCTCGTCCCAGCCCTCGGTCCGCATCACCATGTCATCGTTGGCCAGCATGATGATGTCCCCGCGTGCGCGACGTAGGCACGCGGTGTTGTAGGAGCCCATGGTGTCGGGAGGCCCGATGATGGGCGTCACCCGGAATCGGTCGTCCGTCAGGTCATGACTGCCGACATCGTCCTCATCGACATACAGGATGACTTCCACCGAGTCCAGGCGCGCGGTCGTTTCGCGAATGCTCGCGAAGAGCCGTCGCACGTGCTGCGGGCGACCGCGTGTGGGGAGCAGCAAAGAAATCATCGGGGCGCTCATGCGCACATCACCAGAGACGCTCGGTAGCATGCGGGGGCTGATGTTCCGTCGTCATCTGTGGCCCGTCGGATCGGTGAAGGCGGGAGAGTCATCGGGCAGTTGCCGGACACCGGAAGTACAAGGCCCGGACCAGGGGAGCCGGGACGAGGAGTTCGACTCTCATTTCCAGCAGATCACTTCGCGAATGAACTGGAAGTAGTAGGCGGCCCCCCACTTCAATACCTGGAGTTTTCGCGTGCCTCCGATTCGCGGGGGCTCGTCGCCAGGAATCTCGGCAATCTTCAGCTTTCGCTTGGCTGCGCGTACGGACAGGAGAGGCTCCCAGCTGATCTTCGTACGGAACAACCGTTCGGCCGTGACGTAACCTTCGTCCCTGTCCAGTTCGAGCTCGTGCACAAGACTCTTCCGGTACGCGCGGAAGATGACCATGGCGTCCGTGTAGCGGCCGCCATGCAGGAAATTCACCGTTCGAGTGAAGAGCCAGTTCCCGAAGCCGGTCACGAAGCTGTCATCGGTGCTCTTTGCACCATCGAGGTACCGCGAGGCAATGACCATGTCGAATCCCTCGGCCATCTTGCCGATCAGATCGGGAATGAGTGCGGCGATCGAATTGCCGTCCGGGCTGAACGTGATGATCACGTCTCCGATGACCAGCGGCATCACCTCCGTGTACGCATGCCGGAATCCGCGCTGTTTCTGTACATACACCTCGTAGCCGTTCTCACGGGACCACTCGATGGTACCGTCGGTCGAGCCGCCGTCGACGACGATGATCTGATCGCACCAGTTTCTGTCGACCTGGGGCATGATGGCCCGCATGCCGTCGATCTCGTTCAGTGTCATGACCAGCAAGGTGGTTCGCATGGGTTGGCTGATATCGGTCTGGTTGGTAACGGTTCGCCATTCTTGAAAGCGGCCCCTTGGAATGCCTGCCGTTGGGGCCGGTCGTTCCCGGAAAGGCGGGAGTGATTGCACAGCAGGGGATCGGCCAGCGGCGACTGGCAGGCCTTTCTGAATCGGAGCAAAGGCTCATTTCGCCAGATATCTTCGGAGCACCGGCCTCCCGAGCACGAGCAAAGTGATGATGGCCGAGGCGGTCATGACATTCACGAACAGGTCTCTCGCCTCCCCGGTCAGGACTACACTTCCCACGGAGGCGCCGATGGCGGACACGAAGAGGGCGGGCGGTGCGACGAACAGAGCTGTGGCCCAGGTGTACTGCCAGAGGCCGATCGTGCAGATGCCGAAGAACCAGTTCAGAGGGCCGAAAGGCAGCACAGGATTGATCCTGGCGAAGGCGACGGCTTTCCATCCGGTCCGCGAGATCTCCTCGCTCAGCCAGTCCCATGCCTTTCCCCGCAGGGCACGCTGGACATGCTCCCTCAGCAGATGCCTTCCGCAGTTGAACGCAATCAGCGCGCCGAGCGTTCCCCCCAGGACCGTATAGACCGTACCCATGCCGATGCCCCACAGGAACCCGGCGGCCAGATTCATCGGCAGTGTCGGTACCATGGTCAGGACCATCAAGGCATACACGGCCACGAATATGATCGGGGCGGCCGTCGGATGTTGTTCGAGCAGTCGGACAAGGTGTGTCGGATCCAGCCAGCCCACATGTTTCGCCCATAGAACACTTGCGAGCGTCGCCGCGAGCATCAGAGCGAGCCAGAAGCGCTTCCGACCCAGAATGCTGGCGAGAAAGCGGAACTCAGCCTTGGCTCTCTGCATGGACTTTCCGTCATCCTCCGCATGCGACCCGGCTGGATCTGGTTCGGAAGGCGGAGGCCCGAGCGATTCGAGTTCACGCTTCATTCGCACTCGCCCGTGTGGACAGGGCCAAGGGGAACCGCCTTGAGGGGTTCGCCTGCCCGACAGGCAAAGCGAGAATGCGCAACATCGGCCAATACCAGGAGATCCGAACTCGGTCGCGCGATCATCTTGCGCCAAACCAGCGACGTATGGCGCGCAGCGGCGCGGTCAACTGCCAGGAATGGGAGGAACGAATCTGCGCCAATTGCGCGCGCAGGTCCTCCACAAGGGCGTTGGAGGCGGCCAGCGTGCCCGCTCTGTCCGTGATCTCCTGGCGCAGCGCATCGATTTCGCGCTTCCGCAAGTCGACCTCGGTGGCAAGTCGGCGGTGCTCTGCGTCCACCGTGGCCAGGCGCTCCCGAAGATCCGCCTGCCGGGAGTGCTCCCGCGTGAGCTCGTCGCGAAGCGTGGCAACGTCACGATGGCTATCGGCAGCACGAACGTCTGCGGCGTCCCGCGCAACTCGCTCCCGATCAAGTGCTTCATCCAGCCGCGTGATCACACTCGCATCGTGCAGATGCCTCTGGTGAGCGGACGAGAGATCGCTTTCCAATGCCGCGATTCGTCTGTCCTTGGCGACGCTTTCCGAGGCGAGATTCGACAGAGTGTCTTCGAGACGAGACTCGACTTTGCGCAGTTCCAGGTCTCGGCTGGCGAGTGAACCCTCCAGCGTTTCGATTCGTGCCAGCAACTCGCCGATCGGGCGGGTCGCCTCGGTGGCATGTCGGTTGGCCTCCACGACATCCGAAGCCAGGCGTTCGAGACCGGATTCCAGTCCGCCCAGTTTCGCGACGGTCTGTCTCGATACCTCCAGGTCGGCGTCCGCACGCGTCCGCAGAGCGTCCTGGTCTTCCTTCAGTCGGTAGAACAGCGCGCGGACTGCACTCGGCGGAAACAGAAAGTCGGTACTGATCGGGACGGGTAGCGCATCCGGCCCCCTCGCCGGTTCAGCGGATGTTCGTGGGGGAAAACTCAGCGGACCGGAGTCAGCCGGTGCAGAGAGAGTCTCGAGGCACTCCTGGAAGGAGTGCGCATCCTGTTCGGCCAGAGGCCGAGCGGCCAGAGCCTGAAGAGCCTCGAACAACGATCGGGTGCGCTCGTCCAGCGTGCCTTCGAACCGCTGGCGAATGAGGGAGGCATCCGGAAATGTCTGATCGAGCTTTGCACCGATCACACCTTCCAGTTGGACGTGGGTTTCTTTCCGAAGCAGCAGTTCCTGGGAGACGAAACAAAGGCGCTGCCCTCTGGCCCCCAGATTCAGCAGGCGCAGGTGCACGTTTCGCCAAGCTTCGTACAGGTCTGCAACACTCAGCCGGAGGTCGGCGAGATACTGTGCGCTCTGGGTTTCCTTCAGGATGCTGCTGATCACGCTGCCGGGGTCCCGGAACACGCAGATCGCGACTGCGTCGGGCACCGCAGCGCTCCACGCTTCCAGGGTGAAGCTGAAGCGCGGGTCCTTGAAGGCAAACGGTCGGCGTTTCGTCAGGGCTTCGATGGATCTGCGGTCGTCTTCCGTCGCCGCACATGGCAGCTGGGCTGGCAGTCTGGCCAGCCAG
The DNA here is from genome assembly GCA_964510915.1 of uncultured Rhodocyclaceae bacterium. Classification (GTDB taxonomy): domain Bacteria; phylum Pseudomonadota; class Gammaproteobacteria; order Burkholderiales. Next base: position 10,255 of record CAZEDA010000002.1, read on the forward strand.
AATTGTCCGGGCCGATAGTAGGCATCCATGAAGCCGGCCGCCTCCGGGCCGAACGCCTGGCGTACCGACGCAAGGATGATCCGCTCGTTCAGGGAATTGATGGCCCAGTTCTCGAAGAACCCCTTGGGATTCGCATCGCGCGGCGGATAAAGGTCATCCCCCTGAAAGTAGCCTGCTCCCGCGAACATGCCTGCGAGCATGCTGGTGCCGCTGCGGCCCGAACCGCAAATGAAGACATCTCTCATGTGTGGTGGCCCCGGTGGCGTCCTGAGACGAACGCCTTGCCAGCGAGGTTGCCGTGTGAAAGCTTGTTCATTTCTTGTCGTCGATCCGTCGACGGGTGCCGGTGGCCTCGATGCGAGCCTCGCTCATTTTCGTGACGACCCCGCGCATCGCGGTCTGAGCTTTCCAGTTCAGAAGGGCGAGCGTCCGCGAAGGATTGCCGCAACTCCAGGCGATATCGGCCGGCCGATACTGAGAGCGATCCGTGTCGACGTGGTCCCTCCAGTCCAGTCCATGGAGCGCGAACGCCGCTTCCACGAAGTCCGCGAGCGAGTGGGCCTCCCCCGTGGCGACGATGTAGTCGTCTGGAGACTCCTGCTGAAGCATTCGCCACATGGCATCCACATACTCGGGAGCCCAACCCCAATCCCGCACCACGTCCAGGCGCCCGAGTGTGAGGCGTTCGCCGGACCCCTGGGCAATCCTGACGGCCGCCGAAACGATCTTCTGTGTCACGAACCGCTCCGGCCGGAACGCGGACTCATGATTGAAGAGGATCCCGTTGCATCCGAACAGCCCATAGGCCTCCCGGTAGTTCGCCACCAGCCAGTGGGCGGAAGCTTTCGCTACCGCATAGGGGCTCCGTGGTCGAAACGGCGTCAGTTCCGTTGCCGGGGTCCCGTCGAGTTCTCCGAAACACTCGCTGGAACTGGCGTGATACAGACGGACCGGGCGGTCCAGAAACCGGATCGCTTCGAGCAGATTCAGTGTCCCGGACGCTATGCTCTCGAGAGTTTCGACGGGCTGCTCGAAAGAAAGTCCGACGGAGCTTTGCGCCGCCAGGAAATACACTTCGTCAGCCTGACTGCGGTTCAGCGCGGAGAGCACGCTGCGGAAATCACTGGCCGCCATCGAAATGAGTTCGATGCGGTCGCGAATGCCGAGCTTCACCAGAGAGGAGAACAGCGAGATCTGCGCATCGCGGGAAGTACCCCAGACGCGGTATCCCTTCTCGAGAAGCAACTCGGCCAGAAAGGCGCCGTCCTGGCCGCCTACGCCGCAAATCAGCGCTGTCTTGCGCATGTCAGTCGTCATGTTCGAGAAGCTTCATGCCGCGTAACCGAACGGCGGGAAAATCTGCGGGCCGTATCGGCTCCTCTGCAAAGGCGAAGCCCGGAATCGGTGCTTGCTTGCCCATCGGCGGCAACCTGTGGTCCGAAGGCCTGAAGATGCCCACGGGCGGAACTGGACTCCCCGCATCAATGATTCTCGCGGGACGATCGGCGCAAGATCCGCAATCCCGGTTCACCCGGTTGTACAAGACGCCGTCGTGCCCCGATCTTTGCCCGAGCCTGAGTGTGACCTTGCATGACACCACGATCCCCTGCCCGATCGCTCCGAGTGTATGCGCGAAATAGTAGCCCATCATGGACGTGCCAGTGCAGCGAAGAACACGTCAGGGGTGACGCCCCGCAGCCGAGATGAGGTCGTCATCGCCTGACCAGGAGCATCTGTCCCGACGCCATGTGGATCGGCACGAACGCCGGTCCGGCCGGCGAGCGCAGGAACTCGACCAGAGCCAGATAGGCGCCCGCGAGCGCGGGCGTGTGCCCCTGGTCCTCGACGACCAGAACGCCGCCCGGGACGACCCGCGGCGCGAGTTTCTGCAAGGCTGCCAGAACCGCCTCGTACAGGTCGACATCGATGTTGGCGACGGCGACGGCACCGATGGTGTCTGGCAGTTCGTCCTCGATGATGTCGAGTCTGTGAATTCTGTAGCCGTCCAATTCGCCGAGGAAACGGCGCAGGTCCCGTTCACTGGTATCCGCATGGGTACCGAGCCAGAGCCCGTCCGGGCTTTCACGTGCGCCGTCGAAGTTGAAGCCCTCGAACACGTCCACGAGGTGGGTGGTGCGTCGAATGCCGGAGGCTTGCATGTAGTGCATGGCCGTCCTTGCACTGCGCCCCCGGTAGACGCCGATCTCGACATAGTCGCCGGAAAGCCGGGCTGTGATGTCGATGGCCTGAATCAGATTCTCGAAGTCCGCCACTTCGAACTTCTGTTCCGGCAGAGCGGCTTCGTGCAGCAGGACGGCGCGAGCCAGATCGTTCCGATGGAAGTAGCGCGCCGTCGGGTAGAAGCGGCTCGCCCCGTAAAAGAAGGCCTGAGGCTGGCGGCGTACCAGTGCCAGCACCTCCACGAGTTTCTGGTCCGACTCGAAGGCACACACAAAGGCCCTCGGGCTATCGCTGGGGGCGAGGTCTGCGAGCTCGGATTCGGACAGCAGAATCGTGTCATCCGGATGGCCGAGTCGATCTCCCGCGTCGGTAAGCAAGTAGACCGGAGCATCCGGAAAACGCGCCCGGGCTGCCGCGATTGCGCGCGAGACTTCCTCCCGGCTGAACCTCGGTAGGCTCAGGTTCGAGTGGAAGTAGAAGTGGCGCATTGCTTCGTCTTGCAGCCCGAAGCGCTCGACCAGATGGTGCAAGAGCGCCCTTGCCTGGTCTCGCGAGAGATCGGCGGTCGCGGCCAGGATCTCTGGAGGGAACGGATTTGCGGGCGACGGGGTGGGGTTCATCAGTCGCCGCCGGAGTCATCGGCGGTTCTCTCCGGAACCGGCCCGAATCCGCTGCGCGGATCGCGTCGGGAGAACTGCTCGTGAAACGGCCGATTGCCTCGCTCGGTCGTGAACCCGCGACCCTCGCGATCGTGCCTCACGCACAAGCGCCCCCCTCCTACGACCAGCGTGGCATACCCCTTGTGGTAGTTCCTCAGGTTGAGCCCGGCGGTCTGGAATGTCGAGATCGGATACTCGTCGGTGTCGTAGCCCTTCAGCACCGAAAGCCAGTGCGTTGTAGGCGCGCAGCGGAAGCAACTGTTGGTGCCGCCGGCCATGAGGGGAGGAACCCTGGCGGTGTCCGCCATCAAGTGCGGCCCGCCATCGACCGCGACGAGGTTGTGCAAGTACTCGTCTCCCCAGCAGTAGGGGCATGTGGTGAACATGCCGAAGCGGAGCCCGGTCGCGGAGGGCTTGCCATAGTAGGTCTGCATCGCCTGGATCAGTTGGGGAATCGTGTCGTCGGCGTACCCGTGATCGTCCTCCAGCATGCACAGATAGGTGGGCGCGTGGAGTTCCAGTGCGAGCCACAGGCCGAGATTGCGGGCGAGGCCCATGGAGATGGGGTCGGTGTGCGCAAGGAAGAAAGATTTGCCTCGCCCGAGTTCTGCCAGCAGAGCCCCCATCGCCGCGCGGTTCCGAACGCTCGAATCGACCACGACCACGGCGGCACCCGATCGCTCCGAGGCGCGAAGAACCGTGGGCAGCATCTTTCCCACCGTCTCGACGTCTTCGAAACAGCAGTAGACCGTGGCGAACTCCGAAGGAACATGCATGCGCTAGTCTCCGATGGCGTCGGCTACGTCCGCCAGCCATGCCTCTACCAGGACCAGTTCGTCCGATGGGAAGAACCCTTCGGAGCACAGGCGCCGGTAGCAATGGAGCAGGGCCTCTCCGACTGTGAATTCCTCGAGCCTGACCGAGTCGAGCGCGTCGGTGAAGTCTTCAGCGCGCAGGTAGGCGTCCAGTTCCTGTCGGAAATCATCGAGGAGATCGTGGGGATGGCGCACCTGTTCGACTGTGGCCGTCGTGAAGAGAAGGTGCCAGCCCTTCGAACCGGTGATCCGCTGGGCAACAAGGCCCCGCCAGATGTCCGTCAGCCGGAAGCTGCAGTTGGCGGGAAGATACATGAGCGCGAAGGCGTCCGGCCACCACGCCGTGTTCTGACTGTTGATCGGGCATCGCGCACCCGGTGCGAGTGCCACCGGAGGATGATCCGCAAACACGAAGCGCCCACCGTGGACGAGCCGATGAATGGCATCGACATCGGGATCTCCATTGGCCAGTCCCTGCTGGATCGGGCAATAGACCGGTTCGAGCGTATTCGAGAGGAAGGGCTGGTCATCTCGTATGTGTCGCAGAGGAAAGCCTCGCGGCCAGATCGGCGAGTCGCTGAACGAGCGATAGACGTTGAACCATCCTTTCTCCCGAACCAGCCGTGCCGGGACCGTGTGGTTTCCGGGTGCGAAGAAACCCTCCAGCGGCGCGTTGTCATCGTCGGTTTCGACGATACGGTCCGGTCGAGACGCCATGGCTTCCAGATAGCCGAGGTTCTTGCGGGCGTAGTGGTTTCGCGGCAGCTTCGTCGCCAGTCGCCAGCGGGAACCCTCCTGGTCGGCGAGGCTCAGGTACGAGGCGGCCTCGAGGCGAAAATCGGAAGGGGTCTTCGCGTCGCCGACGATCCAGGCCTTCCAGTCAGCGGCTCGCACGCCGCGCATGGTCTCTTCGAGCGCCTTCGTGGGCGCATGCACAGTGGTCACGACGAGCGCGGTCTGGCCTGCGGAGGCCTGCCTGGGCCCTGATCTAGGCGCTCGCATGGGATCGTTCGTGGTCTGTACGATGGTCAGTCGCCGGGCGCAAGGCGAGTGTCGCGGGCCCTCCGGAGGCGTCGAAATAGCCGAACGACACGTCATGCTCCACCGGGAGAACTCGAAACATCGTGCGGTCGAGGACGCGATGCAGGCATTCCGGCTCGTGATCGGACCAGATGCCGCCGCCTACGAAATAGGCTCCCGGCAACAGATCGAGCTTGAAGTCGAAGACCACCTCGAATTCCGTGTCAGAGCCAACTTCCGCGATGGAGAGCCCCGTGCCCGGATGGCGTTGGCCGGTGATGCCATGGCCGCTCCCGAGGCGGATATGGATGCCGAAGTGAACCGCTCGGCAGGGCTTCAGAAACCGCCCGCGACTGACGAACTGGTACCTTTGTCCGCGCTGCAGGACATTCACCGTCCTGCCGGAAAGGTCCCGAATCAGGATGTCCGTGATCTCGGCACCCTGCGATTCGTAGATCACCGTGGATTCCGGCGCCAGCGACGGATCGAACCAGGCCGCTTGTGCTTGGGTGGCGGGTTCTTCGCTCCCGCCAGTTTCGGGGATCGGATCCGATGTCTCGACCCGTTCGCGGGCATCCGCAAGGCGGAAGGATCTGATGCTTTCCAGGACCTCCTGCTGCTGGCTGGGTGGCGTGTAGATCAGCTTCTGGTAGGCCTGAATCGCATTCAGCGGAATGCCTGAATAGATCAGCTCGCCGCCGTGAAGAACATGCGCGGTATCGCACCAGTCGATGATGTGCTGCGCCACATGCGATACCAGGATGATGGCGGTGCCGCGTTGCTTGAGGGCTTCCATGCGCGCGAAGCACTTTCTCTGGAAGCGTTCGTCTCCGACGGCCAGCGCCTCGTCAACCACGAGTACGTCAGGATCTATGCAGGCCTGTACGGCAAATGCCAACCGAACGAACATTCCACTCGAATAGCTGCGCACCGGCTGGTCGATGAACTCGCCAATGTCGGCGAACTCCTCGATCCTCGGAAACACGGCGTCAGTCTCGGCACGCGACAAACCCAGGATGGCGGCGTTCAGGTAGGCGTTCTCTCGCCCGGTGAACTCGGGATTGAATCCGGCGCCCAGTTCGAGCAGCGCGGCAAGGCGTCCATGGACCTGTACCGAGCCCTGGGTCGGGGACATCGTGCCGCAAATGATCTGAAGGAGCGTCGACTTCCCGGCGCCGTTGCAGCCGATGATCCCGACCGTCTCTCCTTTTCGAATCTCGAGGGAGACATCCCGCAATGCCCAGTACTCGCGGTACTTGGGCGACCTGCCGAAACCGAGCAGCTGAGCGAGGCGTGCGTAGGGGCCGTCGAACACGTGGAAGCATTTCCCCACGCCGTCCACACGAATCGCGAGTTCAGAGGACATCGGAGAACCCTTTTCGAGTCTTCTCGAACCACATGAAGCCGAGCCTGGCCACGACCACGCTTACCACGGCGTACATGAACAACCGTGCCCACGCGGGTTGGTTCCCGACCAGGGCAACGTCTCGCACCTGTTCAATGATGAAGGTGAGCGGGTTCAGAAACAGCAGAGGACGGATCTCCTTCGGCAAGACGGATGCAGGATAGAAGATCGGACTCAGAAACAGGAGGATCGTGGTGAGAATGCCTACGATTTGCCCCACATCCCTGACAAACGTGCCGACCGAAGCCAGGAACCATGCAGCACCAACGGTGAGCACCACCAGGGGAGCGATGACGATCGGCAAGTAGAGGGCGGTCCACGGCAGGTGTCCCCGGACCAGAAGGGAGGCGAGGAGCAGCACTGCGAAGCTGATCGCAGTGTGTATCAGCGCGGCGCCCATGGTCACCCAGGGCAGAACCTCTAGCGGGAAGACGACGCGCTTCACGTAGCTGGGATTGGCAACAATCAGGGTCGGTGCTCTCGATACGCAGTCGGCGACCATGGAGTGCATGACCAGTCCGGCGAACAGAAACAGTGCAAAGTCTCCCGACGAGTCGGACTCCGGCGTCCATCGGGCCCGGAAGATGAAGCTGAAGACGAACGTGTAGATCGCCAGCATTACGAGCGGCAGCACGAAGGACCAGACGACGCCCAGGACGGAGCCACGATAGCGTCCAACCACCTCTCGTCTGGTCATCTGCCAGACCAGGTATCGATGGCGCCAGAGCGAACTCAACATTGGAAGGCGAACAGGGTCACGTCGGAGAGGTCGCGGCCGGAAATGGGGAGCTCGCTTTCCAGTTCGAGCCCGGCGCGGTGTTGCTCCAGATCGTCGGATTCGACCACCCGCCAGGGAGCCTCAACCCATCGGCCCGGGCGGCGAATGCGAGTCGTTTCCGGACAATGGGTCAGATACGGACAGGACACGATCTCGTCTGCGATATTGCGACCACCAAGTTCAAGACTGGCCGGGTCATTTCAAGCCACCCAGGACAAGGGGGTCGTGTGTCGCGTTCAGTCTGCAGTCGGTTGAGCCGGAATGATACGCCGAATGCATGGTAAGCAGTCGGTCGACGCCGGAGGCCGTGAGGCACTGCAAGACGAACCGAGCCCAATGAGGGAGAGCCCTCGCTTGCGCCGGTCGTCGCGCCTTAGGTCTTGCCGGGATCGGATCGAGGGCCGTGTTCCCGGTGTCTTCGATTGGGGGTTTCCCCGGGGCGACGAGGCACGCGGATCGTGTGGCGAGGCCCAGCGCGTTGCGTGGGGAGAAGTGGGTACAGGCGGTGTCGGGCAGTCTGCCGCCGTCCGCTTTCCTGGCCATCGAGCGATGTACGCGAGCTTGGCGGACTGTCCTTAAGGTATATTCCATCGGGAAGTTTCCTTGCGACGTTTCGGCGCGGCACGGGCACCTGCAGGTACTGGCCGTCGTCCCGTGCACGCCGAGCACTCTCCTGGTCCATGACCATGGGAGAACTCTTCTTGGGGGAGTCCATGAGGTTGCGTTCCGGGTTTGCTGTCGTGCTGATGGCGGTTCTGGTGGTTGCTTGTGGCAAGGGCGATGAGCCCGCGAAGAACAGTGACCAAACTGCAAAGCCCGTGGAGACACCGGCCACACCGAAGTACGACATCCCCGCAGATGCAGGCGAGATGACTGCCGACGCAGCGAAAGGGGACTGGAACGTGGGCCCAGCGGTCGCGAAGGTAGTGATCGAGGGCGACCAGATCACCTGTGTCAACGAGAAGGGATCGTCCAGCAAGTGTCAGATCGAGGAAGGCAAGGTTCTCGTCGCCACCGATTGGCGGGTGTACGCATTTCTGCTGGCGGGTGGCAAGGTTTTGCGTTGGAGCGACGGAAGCGGGTGGACCCGATAGTGCAGGCGACAGGCCGCCCGCGCGCTTTCAGCGCGGAACCTGGAATACGCAAATGCGCCGCCCGACCGTTTCGAAACATCCGCGGGCCACGATTCCCTCGGGCAATGGCGCCTTTGCCATGTCTATGAACTGGCGGGTGTGTTCGACGTAAGGATCCTGCCAGTTCACGTCTGCCGGCGAGTCGAACATGTCCACGAGGATGTATTCGAAATCGCGCGCCTTGATCTGCTCTGCAAGGGTTGCCGGCTTGCTGAAATCGAGATCCCCCATGAAGTGCACGTAGATGGGAAGCCCTCGCTCGGTTGCCAGCGTCGACAGTGCCACCGGTTCGAACATCGGGAGGCGCAGCCGTTCGCAATTCGCATAGTCCCTGTAACAGTAGGTGTGGGCGGAGATCCGGCCTGACTTGATCCCGAGTCCGATCAGGCCGTCGAGAACCGGTACGTTGGGGTCGGTTCCCGTATCTGGCGCTCGAAGATGGCCGAAAACCGATGCAGTCGAAACCAATACCGCCGGAAGCCGAACGCGCAAGCCGTTGGCCGTGGCGGCGGTTGCCATCAGCAGTGCAGTGGCGGTTATCGCTGCAAAGCGGAGTCGCGGTCCCAGTCCCGATGGCGCCAGCGCGAGTCCGGCGAGTCCGATGTACAGAAACAGCATCGGTGGCATGACGCGCCGCATGTCGCTCGTGCCGGTTCTCGACAGCATCCAGAGCATCGGGATCATCGCCAGCGCCGATAGGGCGAGCAACGCCATGTGCGTCTTGAGCACCCCTCGTCCCTTGGCTCCCGACGGCAACACCAGCGCGATCAGCGTGCATGCGATCAGCGCGAAGAGGAGGTCGGGCGAGTATTGCTGCAGCAGGCGCCAGAATATCGTCCACGGCGGAACGCTGAGGAACTCCTGGTCGGTCAGCTTGGCCAGCGATCCGAAGGAAGTGTCGTAGGCCCACAGGTACAGCAGGCGGACCGTCGGCAGATGCCAGGCCACGGCAACGGATTGCGCCGCGCCGAGATAGCCGAGAAACGGGCTGCTCGCGAGGAGGTGCCTGCGGCGCAGCAGCAGGACCGTCGTCGCCGCCAGGACCATGAGATAGGGTACGGAGCGTCTGGTCTCGGGCTGGGTAAGCCAGCCTACCGCGGCGCCTGTCAGCAGCAATGCGCCCAGGTACCAGAGGGCCTCTCTTCGTGGTAGTCGACCGCGCCGATACTCGAAGTGGAGGAGCGCCAGAACAGGAAGCGCGCTGAGTAACGCGGTCTCCACGGGGCGAATCGCGCCCATCAGGCCAAGCCAGATTCCGCCAAGGACGAACTGCCGTCCAGAGCGCTCGCGCAGGGCAAGCGCCGTGTGGTGTAGGCATCCGGAGGCTGCCGCCAGCCAGTAGAGTTCGGAATAGAGGACGTTGGTGTAGCCCACCAGCCAAGGCATGCCGCACAACAGCAGGCTCCCCGCGATCGCGCGGCCTGGCGAAAGAGTCTGGCGAAAGAATCGGTAAAGATAGATTCCGAGAACGGCGATTCCGGCGAACTGCGTTAGTGCAACGCCCCCGAGAATGCTTCGTTCCGCCATCCAGAAGAACGGCGTGGCGAGGGCCGGAAATATGATCGGCCTCCAGCCTCGTTCGAAGTAAAGGCCTTTCAGGCCATCGATGGCTCCGGTGTCGAATCGCGACAGAATGTTCTGGACGTTCAGCACATAGTTGGCGGAGTCCCAGATGGGCAGCCTCTGGTTGAACGCATGCCAGGGGATGACCATCGCAAACAGGACGACGACCAGCAGGAGTGCCGGATAGATCTCCGTTCGAGGGCCTGTTGGCTCCACCAATCCGCCATTCCCTGGCGGGCTCGTTTGGATGCGCTCCTCGGGAGAGCGGTTCCGGTGAAACCACTTCATGTGACGCTGTCTCGGCGGGGCGCGGTCAGAGGATTGCGAAGGTCGAGCCAAGTGACCGGGTTGCCGAAGGCGCCATGCTTCGGCAGATGCATGCTGAGGCCCATCGGATGGCGACTGATGCCATTGCCAGGACGGCTCATCGTGTCCGCCTGCCGGCCCGGTTTCCGAGCATGTTCGCGGCAAAACGCGCGCATCCGCGCGCAAATGCCCTGAGTCGGGGATACGGTGTCACCAGCCTTCTCCCGGCGAGAATCGCGCGCCATCCGGCGCTGCGCTCGATCTCTTCAAGCCGTGCACGTAACCGTTCAACGTCTCGCAACGCGACGATCAGCGCCGTCGAGGATTCGAGGTCGGGCGACTGCGAGGCCAAGGCTCCGTTCGAACTCGAGGCGGCCAGCGCGCTGGCCGCCTCGCCACTTTCCCTGTATACGCTGAAGCATTGCGGATGCACTACGTCCAGCAGCGACGGCCTGTCGGAACTCAGCCCGGCAAGCCGGTCCATCACTTCTCTGCGGCTCGACTTCACGAACAGCAGGGTGTTCTGCCGATACCACCATTCGACGCGTTCGTCGTACCAAAGCACCGGCCGAAGCAGATCGAAACACGTGTATCCCCTGGCCTGGAAACGGGATACCCAGTAGCTGGCCCAGCGTTCGTTGATGTGCTGCGTCCCTCCTTGCCCCGGGATCGCCGCTCCGAACACGATGCAGTCGCTCAGGTCTGTGAGATTGTCGACGAAACCATCGGCGCTGGAGGCTGGAAGATGCTCCGCGACTTCGAGCGTGATCGCGAGATCGAACCGCTCCCCGAGGTCGAACTTCTCTGCCAGATTTCTCCGCACGAAACTCCCCGAAGGAATGTGCAGGAGCTCCGCAGGGGCGTCACCGCCGTCGAGGCCGAGGACTCTCGGCACGCCTTCGAGGGAGAACTGATGCAGCCAGGTTCCCGTTCCGCACCCTACGTCGACAACCGACCGCGTATCCGGGAACAGTTCGAGTATCCGCGGGACGACGGCGGCGGCTGACCGGGCAGATCCGGCGACCTGAGCTGCGTAGAACGCCTTGTCGTAGACCTGTCGAAGGCTCTTGATGTCGCTCTGCATGGTTGCGTCCTTCCGGCGAATGGTTGAGCAGCGCACTACAACGAAAACGGAGAGCCGCTCGCCGCGTATTCGTTGGTCTTCCTGACGATATATGGTTCCGTGCTCCACTCACCGAGAAACGGGTCGGGCGAGGTGCGCTGGAACACCAGTGACTTGCCGAGATCGAGCGCAAGCGTGAAGCCGGGCTGCTCGGTAAGCAGGCGAGCCAGTTCCTTCACGGAATGCAGCTGGACATCATCGATCATCAGGAAGCCGCCTGGCTTGAGCAGGTAGTTGCAGTAGAAGAAGTCAACAAACACCATCGGCCAGTTGTGTCCGCCGTCGATGAGAATGAAGTCGAATCTCTTCTCGTCCGCCACGCCATCGCAAAGCTTCGGAAGAACCCACTCGGATCGGGCGACGTGGGCTTCCAGCGAATCCGCCGACACGTCATTGGCTTCGCAGTAGCGAACTATCCTCTCGTACAAGGATTGCTCGGGGGCGATGGAGACCAGCTTGCTCGGCGACAGGAAGAGAAACGTGATGGTCGAGTTGCCGGCGCCCGTCTCGAGAATCCTCGGGGAGGCGGGCAGACGGCTCTTGAGGAATCGCTGCAGAGAGAGGAGGTGCTCCGCCTGAAAGCCGCCCGTATTCCAGGTGACGCCGCCGTCCCAGGAGTGCAGCAGCGGTATGTTCGCCAGATAGGCATCGAAAGAGGTCATGGTGGGCTCGTCGGGACGGGTTGCTCGGATTGATGGGGGTTGGATCAGTCGGCTGGCTCGAGCAGGTCTCTCAGCCGGGACAGGACCGCCGCTCGACTGATTGACGCCCTGTAGCGGTCGTCGCCAGAGACCTTGCCGTTTTGAGCGCCGGCCGCCAGAAAAATCTCGTGGATGGCTCGTCCCACCGACTCGGGGGTTTCGTCAGCGACCGCAGTGCCGAGTTCGTACTGCTTGACGAGTCGTCCGACGATGCTGTCGGCGGTGGCGACCACGGGACGGCGACCCCACGCATAGTTCGGCAGGACACCGCTCATGCACTTGCGCTGGTCTTCCTGATACAGGAGAAGACCGACATCGGTCGCACCGATGAACTCGCCGAGTTCACGCTCGGTGAGGACGGCAAACGCGAGCGGGTCGGCCGAGGACCGCAAGGCGACGTGGCTGGGGTAGCCGAGAGTACGCAACCGCTGCGCGACGGCATCCGCCTGGTAGTCCTTCGCGCGGCCTCCGAAAAGGAAGAACATCTTGCCGCGTGATTCGACCGGCACGTGCGCCAGTGACTCCAGCAGCAGCTCGTAGCCCTTTCCCTTTCTCGCTTCACCCAGAAGCGAGAACACCACCATGTCGTCGGATGCACCGATGCGTTGCCGGGTGGGCGTCGAATCTCGATCGAGGTACGGGGCGTGCGTGGGATGCAGGGGCAGGTACGTCACGGGACCGATGCCGTGCTCCTCCAGGAGCTTGTCCTGCATGCTCTCCGCGAGGACCAGTATCTGCATCCTGTCTGCCACGCCCCGAAGCAGTTCCGCCTGCTCCTTGGTCCACGGCAGACGGTGGAGGATCCCGGTGATCGGCAGCTTCGAATTCCGGATCAGGCGGTCGAATCGTGGCCAGGACGGCCCCCACAAGAATGGCTCCAGGGTCAGGAATGTGAGTGACGCCAGCTCCGTCGTAAGGCACTCCTCGAGCTTGTCTAACTCGGCGTCCTGTCGGTCCCAGAGATTCCCATGGAGGAGGCACAGCTGAGCGCCAGGGAGTTCGCCGTAGATGTCGTACAGGAACGCGTGCGAAGAAAGCGAGTCGACCATCAGGTGCCGGGTTCGCGGACCCACGGCCATCACAGGCTGGAAGACGTAGGAAGGAACCGAACTCGCCGCGGGACTCTGCTCGGCGACGGATGACTTGACGGGAGGCGGTGCTGCGGTCGAGGCGGACAGAAACGGGTGCTCGAACGCGGCATCCGCTTCGTTGTTGGCGTTGAGGACCAGAAGCAGCAGGTGGTAGACGATATCGATCTGGGCCGTGAAGACTCGGGGGTCGCGGGTCGCGAACAACTGGGCGAAGGAGGAGTCCACGCCCGCCTCCGTACATGCCCGCAGGAGCTCTGCACGGGACTGTTCTGCATTCCAGAGCGGCGATTCGTGAAGGAGTGTCGACACCGCCTGCCAGGCCATGCGTGCCCTGAAATAGTTGCGCGTCACACGGCCTTTGTGCACCAGATGCGTGACACGGGCTCGGGCCGCATAGAAACTCTCGTGGCCTCGCTTGCGCAGGGCCAGCTGCACTTGAATCTCCTCGTCGCTCAGGAGTGTTCGCGCGCCGATCCTGCCCAGACCGGTATCGAAACCGCCCACTTCCCGCAGCGCCTCGGCCACGAACGCCATGTTGGTGCCGTAGGCGAACTCGTAGTCGGACATGGGATGGTCTGCCGAGCCGTAGTCGAGCACTGTCAGACAGGCGAGATACTTGTCGGGAAGCCACGAGGGTGGGGCAACGGGCCACCTGGGGTCGATCGGTCCCGCGACGACGCTCGCTCGAGACGAGCCGAACGCCTCGACGATCGACTCGAGCCAGTGGGGGCTCGGCGTCGCGTCGTCGTCGATATAGACGATGAACGGCGTGCGGCAGGCGGCGAGGGCGGTGTTTCGCGCCCGCGACAATCCAGGTGGCGTGGACACCACGACGTCCAGTCCTGCCGTGCCGGCAACCTGCTGCGCAAACGCCTGCCGCTGTTCTTCGCTGTCCGTGTTGTCGACCACGAGTACTCGGAAGCGATCCCGCGGCAGAGTCTGGTGCGGCAGTTCTGCCAGCAATTGCGCAAGAAGATCGTATCGCCGGTAGGTGCAGATGGCGACGGTGATGACTTCGTCTGTCACGGGGTGGACACCCTCATGCTTGGTTGACGGGAGCTCTCCCGCATCGGATCCGGGCCCGGCGCGCTGCGATCGGACAGAAGGGCGGGCATGTTCAGACCACCACGAAATCGAGCCGCTTGCGCGATGCCGCCATCAGGTGATGGTAGCGCGCGTACAGGTGACTGGTGACGATGACAAGAGTGTTGGCAGACCGCGGTTCGGCCATGGCAAGGGGGACGTCTTCCGTGCGGCGGATGACCCTGATCCGCAATCGTGGCAGTACCCGGATCGCCGAGAAGGTCCTCAACAGGATGGCCTCCCGCCAGCTATCCACGAGAAGAACGAATTGCAGATCCGCGCGCAGATCCTGCCGCAGGAACGCAAGATTCAGCAGGAGAGATTGCAAGCTGGCGGACTTGATCCGGGTCTCCGTCAGAAACTGGGCCCAGCGGTCGGATATGCGAGCTGTCAGTGCGCGACTCGGGGCGGACATGCCTTACCTCCGCAGCTTCCGCGCGATCCGCCGGCGCAGGAAAAGATAGCCCATGCCGAGCGCCCGGGCGAAGAAGGTGACGGCGCCGGCCAGGGGAAGAGCAACATGAACGGTCCAGGGGAGGGCCCGATGGAGCCGATCCCGCACAATCTCCAAAGACGCACCCTGTACTTCGAATGCTTCGCGCCGTGATGCCAGAGACGGATGCCCGAACACCCGCGGATAGGCGCGGAACCCGTCTTCGGAAGGCTCCACGACGAACCCGTGCCAGAGGTCCCGTCGGACCGAGCCCTGGAGCCAGCGTTTGCCGACTCGAAGCGACTCGTGGCGCCACGAAGATCGGTAGTCTGCGGAAATCACGAATTCTTCCTGGCGCGACTGCGACCCGCTCTCTTCGCGCAGTCTGCGGATGGACGCGTTCTCGAGCAATGGCAGCACACGGCCGCTCGTGAGCGCGTCCAGCGCGGTCGTCGAGACCTGACGGCCATCGTGGGGGCCGAGATAGTTGTCAGCGCCCGCCTGGCCGGGATGCCAGGTGTGGTAGAGAAACTCGTGGCGATGCCAGACCTCGCTCAAGCCGCGGTTCACAAGTCGGAACGTCATCTCGTACGGGCCGCAGACATGCCCCAGGAAATCGATGTGCTCATCGGCGCCGCCGATTGCGATGAGGTCGCTTCGCCTCGCGCACATGCAAGCTCCGAAATTGCGGTTGTGTATCGGGTCGCTCTCGTCCGCCAGGCCGCTCGTGAGATCGCCGGCCCGATTGATGCACCCTCGGCCCGTCACGTCCTCGAAAGAAGGAAAGGCGAAGGGATACAGATCCCGTCGGATGTTTCGAAACTGGTCGATGTGAAGGACGATGTCGGGCGAGGCATCGAACGCATCGATGATCGCGCGGATGAATCCGGGCTTCACCATTGCATCGGAGTCGCAGATCACGCAGATGTCACCGCGGGCAACGAAGATTCCGGCGTTGTACATCAGGTGCTTGTGGTAATAGCACTGCTCAGGCATCTGTAGCAGGACCCAGGCGTCCACCTGTTGCTCGAACTTGCCCACCGCTTCCGAGACCCGGGAGTAGTACTCCACCACGATGACTTCGAACTGATCCCGGTCGAGATCCTGCGCACTCAGGTAGTGCAGAAGGTGAAAGCTCTCCCGGACACTCCAGTCGAGCAGGATCAGACTGACTCTTGGACGCTCCCGCCGGCTTCGCCGGATGAAATGCAGCCCGGGTTCCTCGGCCATGGCGGGTATGCCTTCGCGAGCGGCCGGGATGCCGGACGGCTCGGGAAGATCCCGGACCGACGGCGTGTTCAGCGGCAACGGAAAGGACGTGGTCGCGTCAGACATTCCCGTACAGGTTGTTCTTGATCATCGTGAAGCCCTTGATGAGTTCCGTGATGCCGGCGTCCAGCGACATGGAGGTCCGGAAGCCGGTGGCTTCCAGCTTGGCGTTCGAGACGATGTAGTTGCGCTGGTCAGGGTCCTTGCCGACGGGGGCGTCGATGAACACGAACTGTGGCAGTTGCTTCTGGATGTGCTCGCACAGTTCCTTCTTCGAGACGTTGGCATCGGACAGCCCCACGTTGTAGATCTGGCCCTTCATCTTCTCGAAGTTCGCGAGCCCGTGCTGGAACACGCGGGAGACGTCCCGCACGTGGATGTAGTTGCGTTTGAAGGCGCTCTCGAACAGCACCACGAAGCGGTCGTGCACCGCGCGATAGGTGAAGTCGTTCACCAGCAGGTCGATGCGCATGCGTGGCGACATGCCGAACACGGTGGCGAGCCGGAAGCTGATGGCGTTCTCGCGCTGCATCAGTTCCTTCTCGACTTCGACCTTTTCCTTGGCGTAAAGGGAGATCGGTCGCAGCGGCGACTCTTCCGTGCAGAAGTTGTTCTCGTCGCCGGTGCCGTAGGCGCTGTTGGTGGTCGGCATCAGGATGCGCTGTTCGCGCGAGAGCAGACGCAGCATCAGGGAGATCGCGTCGTGATTCGTGGTCGTCGCACCCACCGGGTCCAGCGTGCAGAGCGGTGCGCCGACCAGCGCAGCGAGGGGGATCACCACGTCGGCCTTCGCGATCAGCGGCGCCATGGTGCTCTCGATGCGGATGTCTCCCTTCACGACGTCGAAGCCGGGGTGGTGGCAGACGTGGTTGAGGCTCGCCTGCTTGAACATGAAGTTGTCCACCACCGTGACCTTGTGGCCCGCGGCCAGCAGGTCGGGCACCATCGTGGAGCCCAGGTATCCGGCACCGCCCGTGACGAGAATGTTGTAGGTCATGTATGTGTTCCTGTTTGCTGGCTGGGAAAGGGAGTCAGTGGGTCAGCACCTGGTCCGCGCGGTGATAGTCCGACGGGATGCCGATGTCGATGAAAGCGCCGGCGCACTCGAGTCCGAAGAGCGAATGGCCGCGCGCAAGCGCCGAGGCGAACAGGTCATCCTCCAGGGAGACCTTCTGGCCGGGCGTGAACGGCTGGTCGGCGAGCGCTCGAGGATGCACCCGGTACACGCCCCCGTTGGCGAGCCGGCCGATCTGGTCGTCGTTGGACTTCAGCGCCAGCACGCGCCCGTCGGGGCCGATGCTCATGCCCATGTAGCGGCCCGCCTCGTTGGCGCGAAACAGCGAGAAGCACCAGTCCGCTTCGTGCTCCACGGCGAAGCGCTCGAGTTGTGCGAGTTCCACAGCGAAGTAGGTGTCGCCGTTCAGGAGGAGAAACGGCGAGTCGCCGCGCAGTCTGGCCGCCGCGAGCAGCACGCCACCGCCCGTCCCCAAGGGGGTGTCCTCCACGGCGTAGTCGATTCGCGCGTCCCGGTACTTCGAGCCGAAGTGATCCTGGATCACCTCGTGCCGGTATCCGACCGACAGTACGAACCGTTCGATGCCCTGGCCGATCCAGTAGTCCATCAGGTGCTCGAGAAAGGGGCGCCCGGCGACGGGAGCCATGGGCTTTGGCAGGTCGGGGACAGCGCTTCGCAATCTCGTTCCGAGTCCGCCTGCGAGGATCACGGCCGCCTTCATCGGCTGTCAGACGGCGTTCAGGATTCGACAGAGTTCGTCCACCTCGTGGTCCCGGAGGTCCGGGAAGTTGCCGATGTAGAAGCCGTAGAAGTGGACGTGATCGGTGTTGGGGAAGCGCAGGTGGTGCCCCTCCGGGACGATGCCCTTGAGATAGGGCTGGCGGACCTGGTTGCCGCCGCCCGCGCTGCCGCGCCGGAATTCGATCCCCTCGGCGCGCATGCGCTCCATCAGGCGACCCACCAGAACGTCGTCCGCGTGGCGGAGCACCAGATTGAAGGCGTAATTGCTCGACCCCTCCACCTTGAAGTCCGTCCGGTACTTGGCGCTGTCTATCTGGGCGAGAAAGCGCTTCAGATTGTGGGTGCGACGTTCGACATTGGCGTCGAGCCGCTTCAGCTGGCTGCGCCCGAGGATCCCGCCGATCTCCGTGTTGCGCATGTTGTACGCGGGGTAGGCGAAGATGAAGTCGGGATTCAGTTCCGGATTGCCGGCCTGGTACTCGGCGCGCACGGCCGCGTCGTCGGACTCGCGCACCATCCCGTGGGACCGCAGCATGCGGACCTGCTGATAGACCTGGGGGTCGTTGGTGCACACCATGCCGCCCTCGATGGTGCTCATGTGGTGCGCGTAGTAGTAGGAAAAGTTGGAAATCCAGCCGATGCTGCCCAGCCGGCGGCCGCCGTGCGTGGCCCCGTGGGACTCGCAAACGTCCTCGATCAGCGGGATGTCGCGCCGGGCGAGTTCCGCCACTAGGTCGTCGGTGAGCCCGTCGAAGCCCTGAACGTGCGTGAGGAACACGGCCCGGGTCTTCGGGGTGATTGCCTCGAGGATGAGCTTCGGGTCCATGGCCAGCGTCCGCGGGTCGATGTCGACGAACACGGGCTGGAAGCCGTTCTGGAGCACGGAGGCCACGTCCGAGATCCAGGTGAGCGGGGGGACGATGACCTCTCCGCCCTCGGGATGACGGATCTTGAGCACGGCCATCGTGAGCAGGTTGGCCGAAGCGCCGGAATTGACGAAGACGCTGTACTTGACGCCCAGCCACTGGGACCACTCCGCCTCGAATGCTCGGACGTTCGCGCCATGGGTGAGTTTCGGATCGTCCTGGCGCAGATGTTCGATGACGGCGTCCAGGTCCTCGCGCAAGATGTTGTTGCGCATCAACGGAAATTTCATGGCGTCCCACTGGGTGAGTTCGGATTGTGTCCCGTGCACGCCTCGTCGGCGGCCCCAAGGCGCCGCGACCGTCCCTGGTCGTCGCACGGAGGGGTGGTCTCTCTGATACCCCGATGGCTTATTATGGCATCGGGATGGCTCTTCTAGCGACCATGCAGCGGCGACACTGTCTCGGACGGTGTGCGGGACCGCAATCCGCAACGGGGTGGCCTGCGCCATGAGCCCCGGCGCAGCGCATGTCGCGGTCGTCGGCGGGTCAAGCCAGGTGGCCCGGTTCCTCGTTCCGCGCCTTCTGGCCGCAGGCCGGTCGGTCACCGTGTATTCGCGTGGCACGCCGCCCTGGGACTACGGGGTGCCCACCGTTGCGACCGGACTCGCCGATCTTCCCCACGTGCTGGGCGCCGCCGGTCAGACCAGCGTGCTCGTCTGGTTGCCACCGCTCCTGCTCCTGCCCGAGGTGCTTTCCGGGCTCGGCCGAGTCGGCATCCGTCGCCTCATCGCGTTCGGCACCACCGCATCGACCTACAAAGCGCAATCCCCGAGCCCTGAGGACCGCGAGTTTGCCCGCAGGACCGCCGAGGCCGAGGCGGCACTGGCAGCCGCGGGTCGTGAGAGCGGCATGGCCTGGACCATTCTCCGGCCGACGATGACGTACGGGTGCGGCCACGACGACAACGTCACGAACGTGAGTCGCCTGGTGCGGAGGTTCGGCTGCTTTCCGCTGGCGGGCATGGCCCGGGGACTGCGTCAGCCCGTGCATGCTGATGATCTTGCAGCGGCCTGCGTGGCGGTCCTCGATGCCCAGGTGACCCACGGCAAGGTGTACGACCTGCCGGGCGGCGAGACCCTGTCATACCGGGAGATGGTGGCCCGTATCGGCGCGGCGACGGGCAGACGGGCTCTGCTGGTGCCCCTGCCGGTGGTTGCCCTCTCGGTATTGATTGCCGTCCTGCGGCGTTCGCCGCGTTTCCGCGGACTGTCACCCGACATGGCGCTGCGCATGCAGCAGGACTTGTGTTTCGACAGTGCCGAGGCCCGCCGGGACTTCGGCTATGCCCCCGGGCCTTTCCGTCTCGACGCCGAGGCGCTGGGCCTCCCCGTCGCCGCCGGTGCGGCCGAACCTCGAGATGCCCATGGCTGACCCCAAACCGCCAATAACCCTAAAGTCCCGTCGCCGAATCGCCGAAAACCAGGTCTTCGACGTGTACTTCGACCACATCGTCCATGAAGGCGGCGGTGAGGTGCCCACCTATCTCGTGGTGGCGCCGAAGGCGGTGTCGCAAGACTTGGTGACAGGGGTCAGCGTTCTCCCGGTCATGGGCGGCCGCGTTGGCCTGCTCCGACTGCACCGCCATGCCATCGGGGCGATGACCTGGGAGGTGCCCCGGGGCTTCGTGGAGGTCGGCGAACCGGCGGCCGTATCGGCCGCGCGCGAGCTGGAGGAAGAGGTCGGGCTGCGCGTTGCGCCGGAAAATCTGGCGGACGCCGGATTCATGACGCCGGAGGCGGGGATCATCGCGGCCCGTGTCGCGCTGTTCATCGCCCGCGACTGCGAGCCGGTACGCGCCTTCGCGGCGGACGAGATGGGACATTCGGCATTCGTGTGGTTCCACCTGGAAGAGGCCTTGACCATGGCAAAGTCATCGGAGATTCAGGATCCGTCCACGCTCCTCCTCGTCTATCGCCTCGCCATCGATGCGCTGCGTTGAATCTCTCGCAACCTCGACACTGAGAGGCGTTGCGTGACGGCTCCCAAGTCGATCCCCCCGGGAGAGCTCCGCTTCCCCCGGCCGTTCGCGGTCTGGGCAATGGCGTTCGGGTATGCCTTGCTCGCCAGCCTGCTGTTCCAGAAGCTGATCCTTCCGGCGCTCCCGTCGCTGCATGGTGCCCACGGCCTGCTGAAGAACGACGCGCTGTTCTTCCACGACACGGCGGTCGATCTGGCGAAACAGATTCACGCCTCCGGCTGGGCCGTGCTCGAACTCTTTTCGTTCTCGGGGCTGTCCGGCAACGTGAAGCTGCTGGCGGCCGTCTACGCCCTGTTCGGCGTCGAGCCGGCCTGGTTCCTCCCGATCACCTGCGCTTTGCATGCGCTTGCCGCGGTCCTGCTGTATCGCCTGGGGGCGCTGCTCTGGCCCGGACGGACGGGGCAGCTGGGCGGGCTGATTGCCGCAGCCCTCTTCACGCTCTCTCCGACGTCGCTCCAGTGGTACGGGCAGAACCACAAGGACGCCTTCGCCATCGCCGGGACCCTGCTGGTGGTGTACGCCTGGCTGCGGCTGCTGGTGCCGGACTGGGGTGACCGGAAGACCGTTCTGGTCAACGTCCTGCTCGCGTCGGCCGGCGCCGTGCTGGTGCTGTTCGTCCGCTCCTACCTGCTGCAGATTCTGCTTGGCGCCATGGTGGCCGGGACGCTGCTCGCATGGGGGGCGGGCCTCGCGTTGAAGCGTCGCAACCCCGAGGAGGCCATGTCGATTCCGCGGGCCCTGCTGCCGGTGGTCGTCGTGGCGGCCTTCGTGGCGGCAACGCCGCGCCATCAGGTCATGGAACTCGTACTGGCCGTGGACGACATTTCCACCACCAGTCACGCCCATTGGGAGTGGGAGGCCACCGACGCGCTTCCCGCGCCGATCGACCAGGCCCTGCGCAAGCTTTCCACCACGCGGGCCCATTTCGCGTCGAGCGGCCAGACGGCCGGTTCCATCGTCGACGCTGACCGGCTCCCCGCCAACGCGGTCGAAGCCCTTGCCTTCCTGCCCCGGGCGCTCGCCATCGGCCTGTTCGCGCCGTTTCCGGACACCTGGGTCGAACGTCCCACGGTCGTCCGCCTCATCGGCGCCTTCGAAACGTTGGTCTGGTATGTCATCGCGCCGGGCATCCTGCTGTTCGCATTGCGCCGTCCCACGGTCAAGCTGTTCGCGTGCTTGGGGTTCGCCGCAATCGCACTTGCCATCATGGGGTACGCGGAACCGGTGGTCGGCACCCTCTATCGCCTGCGCTTCGGTATCTGGGTCCTGCTCCTGCTGGCCGGAACAGTGGGCTGGGCGCACGCGGCGCTGCGTCTGCTCGACCGGGTCGATCTTGCCCGCGAAATCCCGTCGGGCCCGACGGCAAATTCCGGCGAAGCCCACGCCCGGGGTGGCATGACGGGCCTCGCCTCCGACGGCGGGATCGTGCTTCTGCTCTGGGGCTTCAGCCTCATCGGCTTTCTCATCCGCGACCTCGTGCTCGTCGGCACGCAGGGCCTCGATGCCCAGCTGGGCGCATTCTTCGCGGCGGCGATGGTGCCGATGTTCTTCTTTGCATTCCTGTCCGCGCCGATGGCCGACGCCCTCACCGGACCGTTCCTGGGGGCAGACCACGCAACGCGCCGAAGGATGATCCGTGCCTCGCTGGGCTGGTCTGCGCTCGTGTTTTTCGTGATCGGTGTCGCGCTGCATCTCTGGGCCGAACCGGTGATGGCCCTCGTGCTGTCGGGTGCGGATGTGTCGACCGTCCGCGAGTCCGCGCGGATGCTCCGCTGGAGCATTCCCTTTCTCGCGTGTTCCGGGTGGACCGTGATCGGGGCGGCCGTGCTGAACGCGGGTCGCCGATCCCGGATCGTGGCCGTCGCGCAGTTGTGCGTGCCCATTGTCGCGGTCGCCGCGTTCCTCGTCCTCGGTGATTCCGTGGGCGTGATGGCTGTCGTCTACGGCATGCTGGCGGGCATGGCAATCAACACCGCCATCGTTTCCTGGGCTGCCACGCGCGCCGGTTATCCGCTGGTGCCATCGCTCGAAGTCAGGGGCCTGCCGCTGCGGGATGTCCTCGGGCGCTATGCAGCGCTGGGGGCCGCCGCGTTGTTCGCCGCCGGTACGGTGCCGCTCAACTTCGCATTCGCCGGGATGCTGGGAGCGGACGCGGTTCCTGCGTGGGCCTTCGCCTCCAAACTCGTGCAGGTCTTCACGACCACGGTCGGCTTCGCCATCGGTGCGGTGGTGCTCCCCCATCTGGGCAGTCTCGTGGCGGCGCGAAGCCGTGCGCAGCTTCGCGATGACACCGTGTTCCTCCTCGTGATCGGTGCCTGGGTCGCCGCGCTCTGCGCCCTGGCGGTCGATGCGCTTGCCGAGCCCGTTGCCGTCGCGCTCCTGGCCGGCGACCGGATCTCGGCGGCGCAGGCCTCCCAGCTCGCCGACATTCTCCGCATCGGTGCGCTCCAGCTGCCGTTCGTGGTCTCCGGCGCGGTACTGGCCAAGGTCGCCGCCGTCGCCGGCGGCTCGTGGCGGGCTACGATGGCGGCCGCGGTCGGTTTCGCGGTGAATCTCGGTGCGAATGTCATGCTGGCGCCGATCCTCGGCGTCGAAGGCGTGGCGTTCGCCTCCACCGCAGGCGCTGGCATGGCGTCGGTGACCATGCTGCTGCTGGCTCGACGGCGTGCGGACCTGGCCTTCCGGGATGTCGTGCTCGTCTGCGGTCTCTGGGGCGGGGTGGCGATCCTCGGGGCGGCCGTCACGACACGGAGTCTTGCGGTTGCGCTGCTTTCCGTCGTGGTTCTGGCGATCGTGGGACGCATGCAGTGGGTCGGATTCGCGGGTCGGGAAGAGGCGGCGCGATGAGCGTCGCCGCCGACCGCGCAGGTCGCCCTGCGGTCTTCGTCGATCGGGATGGCACCCTCAACGTCGAGAAGAACTACCTCTACCGGATCGAGGACTGGGAGTGGATTCCCGGTGCCGTAGAGGCCATCCGCCGCCTGAACAGCGCCGGATATGTCGTGGTAGTGGTGACCAACCAGGCCGGCATCGCCCGCGGGTTCTACGGCGAGTCCGAACTCCAGCGGCTGCATGCCTGGGTCGATGCCGACGCACGAAGGGCGGACGCGAAGATCGACGCCTACTACCATTGCCCTCATCATCCGGACCACGGGGCGCGCGAAACGTGCGACTGCCGCAAGCCGGCGCCGGGCATGCTCCTGCGAGCGGCGGCGGACCATGGCATCGACCTCAGCCGGTCCTTCATCATCGGGGACCGGGAGTCGGATCTCGAAGCCGGAAGCCGCTGTGGCGCCACCCCGCTCCTGGTCGGCACGGGCCACGGCGCCCGTACCCGGCGCGAATTCCCGTCCGATGCGCCGTACTTTCCCTCGGTGGTGGAGGCCGTGACGTTCATCCTGGAGACCAGCCCGACCGGCGAACAGCCCGACAGCGACGGCGTCGCGCGATGAGGGCCATCCTCATCGTGGCCGCGGGTCGTCTGCTGCAGATGATCGCGGCCTTCCTGACGCTCAAGCTGTCCACCACGCTGATGGACCCCGGCCAGGTCGGGCAGATCAATCAGATGGTGGCCTTCGTCACCCTCTTTGCGACGGGCATCGTCGTGCCTCTCGTCGTCTACTTCGCCCGGGGCATCGTCGGATGGGTGGACGCCGGACAGTTCCGCCGTCGCCTGCGGGAGGTGATGATCGCCATCGCCGTCGCGACCGCCGTCCTCACGCCCCTCGCGCTCGTAGTTCAGGCGGCGTGGTCCCCCGTGCACGGCATCGAGCTGCGCTGGTTCGTCGCGCTCTTCGCCCTTTACGTGTTCGGATTCTCGTCCTACACGCTCCTGCTCAATTGCGTGGCCGTGCTGGGCCAGCGTGTCCGTAGCGCGGTGTACTCCAACTTGGCGTCCTGGGGCGGGCTGGCGCTGGCCGTCATCCTGTTCGGACTCGACCGCAGCCCCTGGCAGTGGACGCTTGGCGTGTTCCTGGGCTACGCGATTGCCATCCAGGGGTTGTGGGCCGTCCGCAGCGGCGCCAACCGGCCGCCGTCCTACGGCGACAGCGTGCCGCTCTCCCTCAAGCCGGCAACGGTCTGGGCCTTCGTGTGGCCGCAGGTCGCCATGTTCGCGCTCTGGTGGACGCAGTCGCAGAGCTACCGTTTCGTCCTCGCCGAAGTGAGCACGGTGGCGGCGGTCGGCCTGTTCTTCGCCGCCTATGCGCTCATCTCCGTGCCGATGCAGGCATTCGAGGCCGCGTTCAACGAGGTCTACTCACCGACCCTCTATCGCGATTTCGAGGGCGGCGGCGCGGATGCCAAGGTGCAGGCGTGGAACCGCTATGCATCGGCGTACATGCCGTCCATCCTCGTCTTCGGCTGCTTTCTCGCGGGCTGCGCTCCGCACCTCGCGCGGCTCGCGCTCGGGCCGGCCTTCCAGATCGGCGCGCTGTTCTTCGTGTGGCCGGCACTCGCTGAAACGGGACGCGCCCTGGCATCTGTCAATCACACGCTCGGCGTGGCGAAGGTCGACATGCGTCTGCTCCTCCCGCCGGCCCTGGCCGGCGCCGTCGTGGCGCCGATCCTGGTCCTGATCCTGGCGCCGGCATCGCCGCTCCTCGGAACGGGCGCTGCCCTCTGTGCTGCCAGCCTCGCCGTCCTCGTCGTGGTCTACGCGGTTTCGCGCCGCACGCCCGGACTCGTCTGGCCTGTGGGTCGCATCGCCTCCGGCCTGTTCGCTGGCCTGCCGATCACCGGGCTCGGGATTGCCCTCGACGCCTGGCTTCCAGCGACGCCGGCCGGTTCGCTGATCGCGTGCGCAGGTCTCGGCATGCTGGCGCTGGCAGCGCTGTTCCTGCTCGGGCGACCCTGGCTTCGAACGTTGCAGGGTCCTCGCGCGGC
Organism: uncultured Rhodocyclaceae bacterium; assembly: GCA_964510915.1. GTDB lineage: Bacteria > Pseudomonadota > Gammaproteobacteria > Burkholderiales. Next base: position 35,359 of record CAZEDA010000002.1, read on the forward strand.
GACCTGACCCGGGCGGGAACCCTCGCCCGCCTCGGGTCGTGACTGCGCGGCCATGGCTGAAAGGCAGGAATGCCAACACCATCGAGGTGTCGATTTCCTTCGCCGATCGGTAAACTCACGGTTTTTCCGCGCCTGCCGATGCCCCTCGCCCTCCATCCCGTGCTGCGCCTGACCCTGCGTTGGGCCGGGCTCGCGTTCAACGTGCGCGGGGTCATGACGCTCCATCGCTTTCCGGTCTACCTCTCGCAGTGGCGGCGTTTCGCGGCGGGCTCGCCGATGCGCGCGCCCTTTGGCGATTCGTATCCCTGCCTGTCCGACGCCACCTCGCATACTGCGTTCGATCCCCACTACTTCTACCAGGCCGCGTGGCTGGCGCGTCGCGTCGCGGCATCGAAGCCGGCGCAGCACATGGATGTCGGGTCCGACGTCCAGATGATCAGCGTGCTGAGCGCCTTCGTGCCAGTACAGTTCGTCGATATCCGCCCGATAGAGGCGAATCTGTCCGGACTCACGCCGCGAGCGGGCAACCTCACGGCCATGAACATGGCGTCGGGCAGCGTGGCGTCGCTGTCCTGCCTGCACGTGATCGAACATGTGGGCCTCGGCCGATACGGCGATCCTCTCGATCCGACCGGGCATCTCAAGGCGACGTCCGAGCTCGCGCGGCTTGTCGCGCCCGGCGGCGATCTGTACGTGAGCATGCCCATCGGCAAGGAGCGGGTGTGCTTCAACGCGCACCGGGTGTTCTCGCACGGGACGGTCGTGCAGCTGTTCTCCGACCTGGAACTGCAGTCGTTCTCTCTCGTCGACGATCGCGGTGCCTTCCACCCCGATGCCACCGCGCAGCAGGCCGATGCCTGCGACTACGGCTGCGGCATGTTCCACTTCCGGCGGCCCGGCACGCTGCCGGCGTCGGCGCCCTGATGACCGTCTACCAGGACCTCTGCGAGGTCACGAGGCCGCGGTTGTCGGTGATCACGCCTTCGCTCAACCATGCCGCGTTCCTGCGCGACACCATCGAGACCGTGGCCAATCAGTCGTTCCGTGACTTCGAGCACATCGTGATCGACGGTGGTTCGAAGGACGGCACGGTCGACATCCTCAAGGAGTACCCCCACGTCCGGTGGATCTCCGAGAAGGATCGCGACATCGTCGACGCGTATCGCAAGGCGATCTCCCGCGTGCGGGGCGAGCACGTGATCCAGTGCTGCGTGTCGGACGGTTTCCACGACCGGCACTGGTTCCGGCGGGCGGTCGACGCGCTCGATGCCGATCCGGAACTCTCGCTCGTGTGGGCGCTGCCGCAGTACATGACGGAGGCTGGCGCGCTGCAGGCCGTGGCCTACCCGGACTTCCTGATCGATCCGCCGCCGCAGAAGCAGGCATTCCTCTCCTACTGGTGGGCGACCAAGATGCCGTTTCCGGAAAGCAACTATTGCGTCCGTGCGAGCGTGCTCGATCGTCATTTCCCGACGGATCAGTCGCCGGAGCACTTCCGGATCCATCCGCACCTGGGCTTCATGTACGACTTCATGGTGAACGGCTATCTGTCCTGGTTCCTCCCCGAGGTGGTGAGCTTCGGCCGCCTGCACGAGGACCAGCGCGGCAAGCGCCTGTGGCACATCGAGCGTCCGGCCCAGCTGCGATACAACGCCGAGGTCGATCGCCATCGCGCCGGTGTCGTTGCCGGCTCGATCCCCATGGTATTCCGGGACGGCGCCGGGCGGGAGATCGCCACGCTGTCGAAGAGCGAGGCGGCGACGTATTCGCGGGCGTGCTGGAAGACCCGGATCACCCGTTCCGCCGTCTTGCGCACACCGCCTTACCACCTTGCGCAACGAGTCCTGCGACGTCTCGGCCTTGGTGCCGCGGCGGGCGGGAGCTGAGCCTCGCCATGCCGTTCGGCCGCCTTCGTCAGTGGCTCGCCCACTCGCGATTTCTCGCCTTCAACGCCGTGGCCCGCGACGAATGGGTTCGTGCCCGCGCGTCGGAAGTTCCGACCGGGGCGCGAGTGCTGGATGTGGGGGCGGGGTCCTGTCCCTATCGCGGCGCCTTCGCCCACTGCCGCTACGAGACGCAGGACTTCGCGCAGCTCGATGCGGAACAGCTTCGCTATGGCGGCTACGGTGCGATCGACTACGTCTGCGACGCGCGGGCGATCCCCGTGCCCGACGGCAGTTTCGACGCGGTGCTCTGCACCGAAGTCCTCGAGCACGTGCCCGAGCCGGCGGCGGTGGTCCGCGAGATCGCCCGTGTGCTGCGCCCGGGCGGACGCCTCATCCTGACCGCGCCGCTCGGCTCCGGCATCCATCAGGAGCCCTACCACTACTACGGCGGATACACGCCCTACTGGTATCGCGAGTTCCTCGCGTCCGCCGGGTTCGGCCAGATCCGTGTGGAGCCCAACGCCGGATCGTTCCAGTTCTTCGCGCAGGAATGCATCCGCTTCATCCGCACCTCCCGGCCTTTCCGCCTCGGCCTGCCCATGGTGGCGCAACTGCTCTGGGCGCCGCTGTGGGTGCTGCTGTTCCCGCTGCTCGTGCTGCTGATCCCCGCCATTTGCCTGGTGCTCGACCGCTACGACACGGAGCACCGCTTCACGGTGGGCTACCACGTCACTGCCGTCCGAGAGGGGCCGGCAGCGCCATGAGTGCAGGCCCGGCGAGGCAGCCGCGCGTCGTGGTGAAGGTCGTGGGAGGGCTGGGCAACCAGCTCTTCTGCTATGCGACCGCCCGCGCGCTGGCGCAGCGGACAGGTGCGGAACTGGTGCTGGACGTGGATTTCTTCCGATCGGACACTCGCTACGAGCGCCAGTATCGGCTCGACCGGTATCGGCTCGGACCGCATCGCGTGCACAGCTCGGCCCGGGTGCTGCCCAGAGCGATCGACCTGCGCTGGTGGCGCGTGAAGCGACGGCTGATGGAGCGCGGTCTCGTGCCGGGAGTCGTGGCAGTGGTCGAGCGCGATTCGAAGCACTTCCACGCGGAACTGCTCGACTGCACGATCGGCGAGTCCCTCCTGCTGGACGGTTACTGGCAGGACGAGCGCTACTTCGCGGGCATCCGGGAGATCCTTGTCGACGAGTTGCAACCCGCCCATGCGCCCGACGAGCGCCACCGAGCCCTGGGGGAGACCATGCGCGCGTCGCAATCGGTGGCCGTGCATTGCCGGCGTCATCACCACCGGCTTGCGGATGGCACCGTGCAGGCCGCGCGCGGGCGCGCCGGTCTCGACGTGCAGTACTATCGGCGCGCCCTGGAGGAACTGTCCGCTGCCGTGCGCCCGGACCACCTCTACCTGTTCGGTGACGAACCGGGCTGGCTCGAATCGGTTCTGCCGCCCGACTTGCCCCGTACCGTGGTCGACTGGAATACCGGTCCGGGAGGGGAAGTGCTCGACCTCTGGCTCATGACCCGCTGCCGCCACAGCGTGGTGTCGAACAGCACTCTCAGCTGGTGGGGCGCTTGGCTGGGGATCGGCGAGGACAGGCAGGTGATCGCTCCGAAAGCCCAGGACCTCGAATACTGGGTGTCGAACGCACGCGGCTGGCGGGAGATCGCCTGGTGACGGGCACCCGCGACCTTTCGTCCCACTGACGGAGACCCATGGCTTCCTGGCTCACGAGAATCAAGCGGCGACTGCTTCGCGAAGCGGGCATCCACTACCGGAAGTCCTACGCGCAGTGCGGCGAGGACATGATCATCCGCTTCGTCTTCGACGCGCTGAAGATCGACCGCCCCCGTTTCCTCGATCTCGGTGCCCATCACCCCACGTATCTCAGCAACACCTATGCGCTGTATGCACAGGGCAGCCGCGGCGTGAACGTGGACGCCTCGCCATCGGCGATCGCGGCGTTCGGCCGCGTGCGGCCGGAAGACGTGAATCTGAACGTCGGTGTCGGCCCGGAGCCCGGCGAACTCACCTTTCACGAGATGTCGGTCCCGACGCTCAGCACCTTCTCGGACACGCAGGCAAAGGGCTACGAGGCCGAAGGCAGTGCCAGAATCGTGAGTTCGCGCCCCGTGGCGGTACGCACCTTCCACGATATCGTGCGCGAGCATTTCGATGGCCCGCCCGACTTCGTTTCGCTCGATGTGGAAGGCCTGGACGTGGCGATCCTCGAGTCCATCGATTTCGCCGCGTGCCGCCCGACCGTTTTCTGCGTGGAGACGCTCACGTACTCCTCGGCCCGGCAGGGCGATCGGATCGACGCGATCGACCCGATCATGCAGGCCGCCGGGTACATGCGTTACGCCGATACCCACGTGAATACGATCTACGTCGTCGAGTCGACGTGGCGCAGCCGATGACCGATGCGTCCGCGGACCGGCCGCTCGTCACCATCGCCCTGCCGGCCCGGAACTCCGCCGCCACGCTCGCCCTCACGCTGGCGTCGATTCGCTGGCAGACGCTCGTGTCCTGGGAACTCCTGCTGATGGACGACGGCTCCACGGACGACACCGTCGCCATTGCGCGCGCTGCGGGGGACGCACGAATCGTCGTGCACTCCGACGGTCGCCATGCCGGCCTCGCGACGCGACTCAACCAGGCCATCGATCTCGCGCGCGGCCGGTACTTCGCACGGATGGACGCCGACGACATCGCCTACCCGCAGCGCCTGCAAACGCAGCTCGACTTCCTCGAGGCGCACCCCGACGTGGACCTCGTGGCGGCACGCGCGCTCGCATTCCGGGGCGAGGGCGAAGTGATCGGTCTGCTGCCGCATCGCGCCGTGCACGAGGAGATCTGCGCGCAGCCCTGGAGCGGCATTCCGATGCCGCATCCCACCTGGTTCGGGCGGATCGAATGGTTCCGGCGACATCGGTATGGCGTCCCCGACGCTCCGCGCGCGGAGGATCAGGAACTGCTGATGCGCGCGGCGGACGTGAGCCGCTATGCCGCCTGCCCGGAGATCCTCCTGGGCTACCGGCAGGGGGACTACTCCGCGACGCGCATGCTGAAGGGGCGGTTCGGCCGCTTGCAGGCGTACACCCGGCATGCGCGCGCACGCGGCGACGGCGCGGGCGTCCTGCGCGCCACGCTCGTCGCCTGGGCGAAGGCGGGCGTGGATGTCCTGGCCGGGCTGCCGGGATGCGAGGCGCTCTTCTTCCGTCGGATCGGCGCGGCGCCCACCGACGTGCAGCGACGGGAATGGGAATCGTTGTGGCAGCGGCTGCGCGCAGCGTGATGCGGCACGTTCGCGAGGAGCGGCCCTGATGTGCGGGTTCGCCGGATTCTGGCGGGCGGGACCCGTGGATCCGCAGGTCGCGACGCGGGCGGGTGAGGCGATGGCCGCTTCACTCGTGCATCGCGGGCCGGACGACCATGGCTTGTGGCTCGATGCTGCCGCTGGCATCACGCTGGCGCATCGTCGCCTGTCGATCCTCGACCTGTCACCCGAGGGTCATCAGCCCATGCTTTCGGCGAGCGGGCGCCTGGTGATCGCCTTCAACGGCGAGATCTACAACTTCGGCGAACTGCGCGCGGAACTGGAAGCATCCGGTCACTCGACGCCGTGGCGCGGGCACTCCGATACGGAAGTGATGCTCGCCGCGTTCGAACGCTGGGGCGTGGAGGCTGCGCTCGAGCGGATGGTGGGCATGTTCGCCTTCGCCCTGTGGGACCGCGAAGCGCGCAGCCTGACGCTCGGGCGGGACCGGTTCGGCGAGAAGCCGCTCTACTACGGCTGGTCGGGCGGGCTGCTGCTGTTCGCCTCGGAACTGAAGGCTTTCCGCGCCCATCCCGATTTCCGCGCGAGCCTCGACCGCGAGGCGCTGTCGCTCTACGTCCGACATGCCTGCATTCCGGCGCCGCGGTCGATCTATACCGGTGTCTCGAAGCTCGCGCCCGGTCACGTCGTGCGGTTTTCGGAGGCGCATCTTGCCGAGGGCCGGTCGCCCGCGTCCACGCCGTACTGGTCGCTCGGCGAGGCCATACGTGCGGCCCGGTCGGACCCGTTCCGCGGCACACCGGCCGAAGCGGCGGAAGCGCTGCATTCCCTCCTCGGCAGCGCCGTGGAGGCGCAGATGGTGGCGGACGTTCCGCTGGGCGCCTTCCTGTCTGGCGGGATCGACTCGTCGACGGTCGTCGCGCTGATGCAGGCGCACAGCGCGCGGCCGGTGCGTACCTTCACCATCGGATTTCGCGAAGGCGACTACGACGAGGCCGCCGACGCGCGTGCCGTGGCCGCGCATCTCGGCACGGACCACACCGAGTGGATCCTCTCGCCGGAGGAGGCACGCAGTGCCGTGCCGCGCCTGCCGATCCTCTACGACGAACCCTTCGCTGATTCCTCGCAGATCCCCACGCATCTGGTCGCAGGGCTCGCGCGACAGCACGTCACGGTGAGTCTGTCCGGCGATGCCGGCGACGAAATCTTCGGCGGCTACAACCGGCACCGTCTGGCCAATCGCCTTGGCCGCCTCGGCGAGCGGTTTCCCGCCGGGCTGCGCCGTTCCGCGGCGAGCCTGCTCCGCTCCGTGCCGCCGGCGGGCTGGGACCGGCTGGCGCGAGGCGGCGCGAAACTGCTGCCGCAGCTTCGGCGGCACAAGGCGGTCGGCGATCGCATTCACAAGCTTGCCGGTGTCCTCGGCGCAGAAGACGCTGCTCAGCTCTACGAGCAGCTGACGAGTTTCTGGGGGGCGGAACTGGTCGCAGGCCATCGCGCCGGGCCGAGCGGCTGGCTGACGGCTGATGCGCCGCCGTCGCTCTCCCTGCCCGAGCGCATGATGTTTCTCGATACGCTCGGCTATCTTCCGGACGACATCCTCGTGAAGGTCGATCGCGCCGCGATGGGCGTGAGCCTCGAGACGCGCGTGCCCTTTCTCGACCATCGTGTCGCGGCGTTCGCGTGGCGGCTTCCGATCGATCACAAGGTCGACGACCGCCGGGGCAAGAAGATCCTCCGGGACGTTCTCTACCGGTACGTGCCCGCAGCGCTGGTGGAGCGACCCAAGATGGGTTTCGGCATTCCGCTCGATGCCTGGCTGCGCGGACCGCTCCGGGCATGGGCGGAATCGCTGCTGGACGAAGAGCGTCTGCGGCGCGAGGGGTTCTTCGACGCCGTCGCCGTGCGACGGTGCTGGAGCGAGCATCTCGCCGGCACGCGCAACTGGCAGCACCGGCTTTGGGTCGTGCTAATGTTCGAAGCATGGCTCGACACCTGGAGCGGAGGGCTCGTCGCTTGAGTGCGCCGCGGCTGCTGTTCCTCATCAGCGAGGACTGGTTCTTCTGCTCCCATCGCCTGCCGCTTGCCATCGCCGCGCGCGAGGCTGGTTTCCACGTCACCGTGGCCACGCGCGTCGGCAAGGATGCCGAGCGCATCCGCGCTGCCGGGCTCGATCTGATTCCTCTGCACTGGTCCCGTCGCAGCACCCATCCGCTGAGGGAACTCGCCGCGCTGCGTGAGGTGATCGCCGTGTTCCGCAAGGTGCGGCCCCACATCGTGCATCAGGTGGCCATCAAGCCGGTGCTGTACGGGTCGGTCGCGGCGAGGGTGACGCGCGTGCCGATCATCATCAACGCCGTGGCGGGGCTGGGCTACGTCTTCGCCTCGCAGGACTTCAAGGCCAGGGTGCTGCGCCCGATCCTGCGCGCCGCGTTCCATCTGCTGCTCGATCGCCACAACGCGCGACTCATCCTGCAGAACCGCGACGACGCCGAGCAGTTCACCCGCGAGCGCATCGTCGAACGCTCGCGCGTGACGCTGATCCGAGGCTCCGGCGTCGATCCGTCGCGCTTCACCGTCGTGCCCGAGCTGGAAGGCCCGCCATTGGTCGTACTCCCCGCGCGAATGCTGCGCGACAAGGGCGTGGAGGAATTCGTGCAGGCGGCGCGCGCGTTGCGGCGAGATGGCGTGCAGGCCCGTTTCGCCCTGGTGGGTTCGCCCGACCCGGAGAACCTCGCCTGCATCCCCGAGACACAGCTGACCGAGTGGCAGGCCGAGGGCGTCATCGAGTACTGGGGCTGGTGCAACGACATGATTCCGGTGTTCCAGCAGGCCCATGTCGTGTGCCTGCCGTCCTATCGCGAAGGATTGCCCAAGGCGCTGATCGAGGCCGCCGCCTGCGGCCGGGCGATCGTCACGACGGACGTGCCGGGCTGCCGCGAAGTCGTGACCGACGGTGACAACGGGCTGCTAGTTTCTGCGCGTGATGCCGACAGCCTTGCCCGCGCACTGCGCCGGCTCATCGAGGACACGGCGCTGCGTCAGGCGATGGGGCGCCGCGGCCGCGAGCGGGCGGAGCAGGAGTTTTCCATGACCCGCGTCATCGCCGAGACGTTCGCGCTCTACCGCAGCGCCATGACCGAGGCCGGCGAACGCGTCCCGCCATTGACCGGTGCGGCCGTCGCCGCCACCCGCGCGGAAAGATGACCGGGCTCACTGCGGCGGTCCTCGGCGGCGGACTGTGCTTCGTCGTCCTGTGGTGGCTCCTGCGTTCGGGCCGCGCGGCCATCGCTCTGGATCGCCCCAACGAGCGGTCGCTGCACACTCGGCCGATCCCCCGTGTGGGCGGGCTCGGCATCATGGCGGGGGCGCTGCCAGTGCTGGTCGTGTCCGGCGTGCCATGGGTGCTGCCGGCGGCGGCGCTGATGCTGTCGGTCGTGTCGTTCGCCGACGATCGCAAGGGTTTGCCCATCGGCCTGCGCTTCGGCGCGCACTTCGCGGCCGCGGGGGCGCTGCTGGCGTTGGGAGTGTCTGCCGCGGGATTGGGCTGGACGCTGCCGATCGTTGCGGTGGCCGTTGTCTGGATGACCAACCTCTACAACTTCATGGATGGTTCGGACGGCCTGGCCGGCGGCATGGCGATGTTCGGGTTCGGCGCCTATGCCGTTGCGGGCCATGTCGTTGGTGACACCGCGCTTGCGGCCGGCGCCGCCGGCATTGCTGCCGCAGCCGGCGCCTTCCTCGTGTTCAACTTCCACCCCGCGCGGGTCTTCATGGGGGACGCGGGCTCGATTCCACTGGGCTTTCTCGCTGCGGCGCTCGGGCTCGTCGGGTGGGCGCGCGGCCACTGGCCCCTCTGGTTTCCCGTCGTCGTGT
>CAZEDA010000003.1:0-35922 GCA_964510915.1 uncultured Rhodocyclaceae bacterium
CGGCAGCACCTTGGGCCGGAGGCGCTGCGGGCGATCGTGGCGGAAGGGCAGGCGAGCGGCCTGATGGTCGGTCTGGCCGGCGCCCTGCGGATCGCCGATATCGAGCCGCTCCGGTCCCTCGGGCCCGATATCCTCGGGTTTCGCAGCGCGCTCTGTGCTGCCGAGGCGCGGCGCGACGACATCCGCGCGGATCGGGTCGCCCTGGTTCGCACGGCTTTCGACCTCAAGCCCATTGCCCATTTCGAGGCAGCGGAAACTAGCCGGGCCGCTCTTCGCGCCTAGTCGGGAGGCAACGCCCGCTCCGCGGCGGCGTTCACGGCTCCAGGTCGTCGTCGTCCGCGTCGACCTGCCGTCGACCGGCCTCGGCTTCCGCCTGGAGCGCGGCCGTGTCGGCAAAGAACGCGTCCAGGCTGCCGGCGGGCCGAAGCCGCAGCGCCGGCGGATAGAGCGACGGCACCTCCGCGATGAAGTTGACGTCCATCGCTTCCGACCGTGTCTTCACCCAGTAACCGGTGCCGCCCACCGCCAGGGGGACGAGCAGAGCGCAGAGAGCCGCCGTGCGCCGCCTGAGAGTGGAGGCATGGGTGATATGGAGATAGAGCGCCAGCGCCACGCAGCACACGCCCAGCACGACATCCAGAAGAGGACTCGAGGCAATGCCGAACGAGAAACTGCCGACGTCGGCTGCGAGCCTCAGGACAAACAGCACCGCCGCAACGCCGAAGCCGATGGCCGCGTGGGTCGTCCAGCGCCACTCGCCCGCCATCACGCGCGAGAGCAGCGCCCATACGGCGATCCACGCCAGCGAGGACAGCCCGCCCAGCACCAGCGCCATCGCGGCTGCGGGCGCGAAGTCGCGGGGAATCTCCAGCCAGACCAGATAAAGCGCGATCGCCGCGCACGCCACGCCGCCGACGAGGGCATGCCAAGGACGGATGTCCATCGTGGCTCGCCGGTCAGGACGTTCCGGTGGCAGCGGCTGCGAGCCCGATCGCACGCGGAGGCGTGTTCGCCCCAGCTGCACGAGCCCGCCCGGCAGCGGGAGATCCTGAGCGCCGTGAATCCGCCGGCCGTCGATCAGCAGGCCGTTCTGGGTCTGCAGGCCGGAGATACGGGGCACGCCATCCGGCCCGAGCGTCACCGTGGCGTGCACGGGCGCGACAAACGCATCGTCCAGCACGACGTCCGCCTCGACGCTGCGCCCGATGCTGAGCGGCATCGGATGGCGATCGGTGTCGACACGCTCGCGGCTCAGCACGCGACCGTGGTGGTCCAGCACCTCCACCATCAGGGTCGCCATTGGATGGCCTCCACGAATCGGCGCAGGAACGCCATCCCGCCTTCGAACTCCACGCCGTAGAGATCCACGTGGCTGGCGAATCCGGCATTGGGCTGATGCAGGCTCACCACGCGAGCCGTGATGTCGAAGAGCCCTTCGAGCTTGCGGTAGGAACGCACGCACACCAGCAGCCCGGCGTCGAAGCCCTTCAGCTTGACCACTCTGTCGCGGCACGAGAACGGGCCCAGGTGCCGCCGGTGGCCGAAGTTGCCGCTGGCCTCCGCCATGGTGCCGAGGCGCCTCGCGAACCGCCATGCGTCCAGGCCACGACCGGTCATGACGTAGTGGGAGAACGTGAAGTCCCCGCTCGTGAGCCCCTGCTGCACGTAGACGCCGGCCTTCGCGCCGCACTGGATGCTCTCCGAGCGGATCTGCTGCTCGGGGACCGGGTCACCGGACGCGTTGCAGTCCACGAAGGCCGCCAGCTTGCCGGGCAGGCGATAGCCTTCGACCACCTGAGTGGGAACGATCGCGTCCTTGCCGTTCGGTCTGGCGGTGGCCGGCAGGACTCCCGTCGCGGCGAGGAGATCGCGCGAGTGCGCGCGCAGCTGCGCCGACACTTCCGCGTGCGCACGATCGATCTTCAGCGGTTCGCGCCGCGCCCGCTCGATCAGCGCCACCGCATGCTCCGCCGGCACCAGAAAACTCACGAGCTGCTCGAACCGGTAGCCGGAGACGTTGATGCCGATGACGTCGCCCCGCTGGTCGAGAGCCGGACCGCCCGACATGCCCGGATTGATGGCGCCCGAGTAATGGATGCGCGCATCGAAGGCGTCGGCGACCCGCCCGTTCGAGACGCCCTCGGTGATGGTGAGCCCCACATCGAGAGGGAAGCCGATGGAGTAGGCACGCTCGCCCTTGGGCGGCACCGTTGTGTTGAGGCTGAGCGGCTCCGGCGAGAAGCCTTCGGCGCGGACCACGGCGAGGTCGTGGCGCACATCGACGCCCAGCACAGTCACCTTTCCGGTTGCGCCGTCGGGCGAGCGGTACTCCAGCCGGTATTTCTCCGGGTAGAGCACGTGCTCCGCGACCACATGGAAGTTCGTGAGCATGAGTCCGCCGGCGCCGACCGCGAAGCCGGTGCCGTGGAAAGCCTGTGCCGTGTTCGACCCGAAGAAACCCTGGATCTGCACGATGGCCGGCCGCACACGGTCCAGCGTGTCGCGTGCCCTCTCGGAGAGAGTGGCCGGCTCGACGACGGGCGGGCGGGCCGGCGGCGCAGGCGGCGTCTGCGCCACGGCCATCGCCCCGGCCAGCAGGGCCAGACACGCGAACGCAGCGGCCAGTACCCGGGACGCTCGGGGCTTGTCGGAACTCGGGGCTTGCGGATGCAACGACTTCTCCTGCCGGGACGGATGCGTCGATTAGACCATGGGCGGCGCGTACCGCGCGTCAGTGTGTCGGCACGCCGCGGACCCGTGCCGCAACCCACGGCGTGAACAGCATTGCCAGGAGTCCCAGGCCCATGAGACCGCCGCGCGTCAGGTCGTAATCTTCCAGGAGGCGATCCCAGCCGTAGCCGAGCGACCGGCCGAGCGCGATCTCGAATGCCACCGTGAGCACCACCCAGAGAGCGCCCACCTGCAGGAGCTGCCGGCCGGATGCCGGACGCATCCACCGGATGAACGCCAAGGTCACACCGAAGATGATGAGGGCCCCCGTGAAAACGCTCACCCGCCGCGCGGGCAGGTCACCCATCACGGGCACCAGCAGGAGCTGGCGGAGCGTTCCGTGAACGGACTCCGCCGCGATGATCACGACCCAGACAGCGAGACTGCGAAACCACGGACCCATCGGCGTCCTCCCCGTCAGTTCGATGCACCGATCCGCCACGGCGTCCGCAAACGCGGGACATCGGCGAAGTCGTCAGGCCCTTCGAACAGGATGCCCATCGCTGTCCTTCCTCAGAACCGGAAATGCCCGACGATGCGGTAAGCGAAGAGGACATCCTCCACCTGCACGCCAGCCCCGATGTTGTGGACGATCAGGGGCCGTCCGCCAGATTGACGTGCCGTGACGAGGCCGATGTGCGGCTGCCCGCCGGCGAGCCGCCAGGAGACGATGTCGCCCGGGCGATAGGCTGCCGGGTCCTTCGAAGGCGTCAATGCCACGCCGTGACGGCGGAAGAACACTTCCAGGTTCGGCACCCGGCGGTGATCGACATTCGCGTCGGGGCGGGACAGCCCCCAGACCTTCGGGTAGGCCGTCCAGGCCTTTCGCATGTCCTCGTGAACGCGCTGCTGCAAGTCGATGCCCAGCGCACGCCGGTAGGCTCGCACCAGGACATCCGTGCACACGCCGACTTCCAGCGGCACGTCGCCTCCCGGATAGACGAGTCGGCGATAGCTGCTGTCGTAGCGCACGGTCACACCCACCTGCGATTCGGCAGCCGCCACGAGACGGGCGGCGCGATCCTCCGGGCTGCTCTCCTGGGCGTGAAGCGATGCGTTGCCCCAGGCAAGCACAGCACCGACGACGAGGAGGCGACGGCGCGCCGCGATCATGGGCCTCAGCCTCGGAAGAAGTAACTCGCGCGCCACAGCGTCAGAAGCCCGATCAGCGCGAATCCGGCGCCGTAGCCGAGCCCCACGGACACGACCACCCAGATGGCGAGTGGCGAGAGGAATACGCCCAGGTAGGTCATCGCGAAGGTGGCTCCCGTCACGGCCGCCGCCTGTTCGCGCGGCACGATGCGTCCGACCTCGGAAATGTACACACCGTTCCATCCCACCGCTGTGGCGCCGAAAGCGAACGCCAGCAGGAAGATGGCCGCGACCGGCCAGTCGTGGTCCACCCAGCCCACCGTGAACGCCGCCAAGGTCATCCCGACGCCCAGCAGCCCGAGCAGGCGCCGCGGCGGCACGGCGCGGTCCGCCACGACACCCCAGAAGATCCGGCCGATCACGCCGCCCGCCATGGCGACCGCCATTGCCGCGCCCGAGAAGGCGACACCGCGCCCCGCAGATTCGACGAGGTGCACGACGAGATAGGACCCCAGGCACATCTGCATGCCCGAGTAGGCGAAGGACGCCAGCGCGAGTTCGCGCAGCGGCCGCACGGTCCACATCACCCGCAGCGGCTGCCGCAGGTTGAAGTCGAGAAGGCGCCTCGCGGGATCGCGATCGGTATCCGCGGCGGCGCGCCACGGCTGCACCAGAATCGCGAGCACGGCGCAGCCCGCGGTCACCACGAGCGCCGCCCAGCGCCAGCCTGCGAGCACCATGACGGCCGGCACCATGCCCCCCGCGATGGCGCCACCGATGGGCACGCCCGTCTGCTTGATGGAGAAGATCATCGCGCGCCATCGGTCCGGCGTGCGCTCGTTCAGCACGGCCGATGACGAGGGCGTCACCTGCCCGTAGCCGAGACCGATGAGGATGGCACCCACCACCGCGGCTGCCACGTGACCGACGGCGATGAGCGCGATGCCGCACGCGATCATGAGCAGGTTGATCTGACTCACGCGCATGGGCCCGAACCGCACGATGAAGCCGCCGCTCAGAAGAGCCGAGACGGCCGACGACAGGTAGATGAGCGACGTCACGATCCCGACGCTCGCCGCGGCCACGCCCATCTCGCGCGCCGCCACGGGCGCCAGCACCGGCGGCGTAAAGACGGCAAGCGACGCGAGCACCTGGATCGCCAGGGTCAGGACAACGGGGAGGACGATGCCTTTCAAGGGCTGCGCGTCTGCGGATGTCCGGCCGGGGGCGCGTGCACGCCCCGCGGCCGGATCGGAGCCGATTGCCTTACTTCGCCTTGTCCAGCGCCTGCCCGATATCCCAGAGGATGTCGTCGATGTCCTCGATGCCGACCGACAGGCGGATCATGTCGGGCGACACGCCCGCCTTGATCTGCTCTTCTTCGGACAACTGCCGGTGGGTGGTCGACGCCGGGTGGATCACGAGCGTCTTCGCATCGCCCACGTTCGCGAGGTGCGAGAGGAACTGGCAGGCCTCGATGAACTTCTCGCCCGCCGCCACGCCACCCTTGATGCCGAAGGTCATGATGGAACCGGACCCCTTCGGGAGGTACTTCTTCGCGAGCTCGTGATAGGGGCTCGACTTCAGCGACGGGAAGTTGACCCACGACACCTGCGGGTGGGCTTCGAGAAACTCCGCGACACGCTGCGCATTCGCGACGTGCCGGTCCATGCGCACGTGCAATGTCTCCAGGCCCTGCAGCAGGAGGAATGCGTTGATCGGCGACAGACACGGGCCGAGCGTCCGCAGCGTCTCCATCCGGCACTTCATCGTGAAGCCGAAGTCCCCGAAGGTCTCGTAGAAGCGCACGCCGTGATAGCCGCGCGAAGGCTCGGTCATGCCGGGGAAGTTGCCGTTGTCCCAGGGAAACTTGCCCGACTCGACGACCACGCCTCCCATCGTCGTGCCGTGCCCGCCCATGAACTTGGTGGCGGAGTGCACGACGATGTCCGCCCCGAAGTCGATGGGGCGGCACAGGTAGGGCGAGGCGAAGGTGTTGTCGATGACGAGCGGGATGCCCGCCTCGTGAGCAATCTTCGCGACGGCCTCGATGTCGAGGACGTTGATGCCGGGATTGCCCATCGTCTCGGCGTAGAGCGCCTTGGTCTTGGAAGTAATGGCCTTGCGGAAGTTGTCCGGATCATCCGGATGCACGAACTTCGTGTCGATGCCCATCCGCCGGAAGTTCACCTCGAACTGCGAGTAGGTCCCGCCGTACAGCGTGGAGGCGGACACCAGTTCGTCACCGGCCTCCAGCAGCGTGAGCAGCGCCGTCATCTGGGCGGCCTGGCCCGAGGAAAGCGCCAGTGCGGCACGCCCGTTCTCCAACGCGGCAACGCGTTCCTCGAATACCGCGACAGTCGGGTTCGAAAGCCGCGAGTACACGTTGCCGAAGGTCTGAAGGTTGAACAGGCTGGAGGCGTGCTCGGCCGAATCGAAGACGTACGACGTGGTCTGGTAGATCGGAACGGCGCGCGCGCCGGTGGTCGGATCGGGGATCTGGCCGGCATGCAGGCAAAGCGTGCCGAAACCGAACGGGTGGTCAGACATGCGAGAGGACCTCGGGGCTGCGGGAATGGCGAGAGGCCGATTGTAGCCGGGCCGGCTCGCGCCGCTGCACCGTTCAGTGAACGACGACGGTACCGAAATGCTCGGGGACTTCCTCCGCCGTCACGGCGGGAGAGTGGGCGCAGCCTACGAGGTAGTCGCAGCCGGAGTCCCGCAGGAAGCGGGACGCTTCTGGCGTATCCACGCCGCAGGCCACGGCGTCGATGCCGAGACCGCTCGCGAGGGTGAGCAGGGAACGGACGGCGACCGCCGCCTGCGGATCGGCCGGCAGCTTGGCCAGACACGCCCCTTCCATCCGGACCATGGCGATGGAATGCGAAAGCAGTTCGTCCAGCGAGATCTGGCCGGCGCCGAAGTCATCGAGAACAACCCTCACGCCCATCCCGTTCAGTGCGCGCAGCACCGAGGGCGCCTTCACGGGCATCGCGGACTTCGTCCGGAGGGGTTGCACGCAGAGCCACAGAGAGGAGGGAGACAGGCCTGTCTGGGCAAGCGCCTCGCGCACCGTCTCCACGAGTCTCCCTCTCTCGACGGTGCCGGCACCGATCGACACCATGATCGCCGCCCGGGGCATGCCAGACGCCTGCCAGGACTGCAACTGCAGACAGGCGGTACGGATGACCCACTCGTTCAGTCCCGGTACGACGCCGGCGTCATGTGCCGCGTCTCGGAATTCACGTTCCGGGATCAGCCCCTTCACGGGATGGTTCCAGTAGACCTGGGTCTCGACGGCCACCGCGGCGCCCGTCACGGAAGAGACGATGGGCTGATAGCGCAGCAGGAACTCGTGCCCCAGCACCGCACGGCGCAGGCTCGTCTCCATGCCGATCTTCGAGGTCGCGAGTTCGTTGAAGGCCGTGTCGTGGAATCGCACGGTGTTCCGCCCGCTCTCCTTGGCGTGGTACATCGCGATGTCGGCCTTCTTGAGCAGCGTGTCCGCGTCGGTGCCGTCGCCCGGATAGAGCGCGATGCCGATCGAGACGCCCGTGACGGCATCCTCGCCCTGACGCAGCCGGATGGGCTCGCCCAGCACTTCGATGATCCGCAGGGCCACGCGCGCAGCATCTTCGCCCTGCTCGATGGGGGAGAGCAGCAGTACGAATTCGTCGCCACCGAGTCGTGCAAGAGTCGATCGCGACGAGCCTTCCTGCGCGCCTCTCACGACGATGTCCGACTCCCGCACGCACTGGGTGATACGTTCCGCGACGGCCTGGAGGAGCTGGTCGCCGGCATCGTGTCCGAGCGTGTCGTTGATGTGCTTGAAGCGGTCCAGGTCGAGGAAGAGCACGGCAGCCTTGTGCCCGGCGCGTTCGGCCCAGGCAATCGCCTGCGTGAAGCGCTCCTTGAGCAGGACCCGGTTGGGCAGGCCGGTGAGCGCGTCGTAGTACGCGAGCCGATGGATCTCGTCCTGAGCCGCGACGGACGCTGTCCGGTCCTGCAGAGTCACGACGGCCGCGATCGGATCGTCGTCCCGTTCCTGGACGAACGACATCGAGACGGCGAGGGTGCGCACCCCGAAGTTCGGCAACTGGTATCGACGTTCCTGCGCGGCAACCGCTTCGACCGGGAAACCGCCCGCGGCACGCTCCCCGAACAGCAATGCGGCCACCGGCGCGGGCGGCGCCACGTGCAGCAGTTCGACATCCCGGTAGCCCAGGATCTCGCACGCCGCACGGTTGACCAGCCGCACCATGCCGTCCCGATCGATCACCAGGATGCCGTCGCTCATGGTATCCATGAACTGCTGCGCCGCGAGCGCCGGCGTGATCTCCACCAGCCGGTAGCGCCAGGTGGTGTAGATGTTCAGCGTGAAGGCGAGCACGACGAAGAAGCCGCCGACGGGGAAGATGTCGAACCCGAGGGTAGGCAGGAAGTCGATTGCGCCGAGGGCGGCAGTCCCCAGCGCAACCAGCAGCAGCCGGTTGCGACGCCAGATCGCACTGCCACGTGGATGGTCGCGAATGACTCGGGCGAACAGCCACACGCATGCGCAGATCACCCACATCGTGAACGCGATGAAGGCGTAGCCGGTCATTCCGTAGCGCGGGTAGAAGCCCCAGCGGTATCGGATCAGGGAGGTGACGAACGCGTCACTGCTCAGAAACAGGACGGCGAAGACTGCCGTCACCGCCCAGACGAACACCGAGGCGTCGAGAACGCTGTCGCGCCGTCGGGTGAGCGAGTAGGTGAAGTGGAAATACGCGGCCGGGACGAATACGGCGGCGACGATCGTCGGGGTGATCCACATCCGGGCGACCTCGGCCGTCCGTGCCGAAAGCATGCCCGCCACGCTCACCTGCCAGGCGAACACGGACAGCGCGAGCAGCAGGTGCAGCCAGCCCATGCGGGAGAAACGCTCCCGGACGATGACCACGACGCCGCACAGCAGGGCGATCGCGGCGGATGCCGCGCTGGGGACCGCGAGCTCACCGAGCATCAGGGCACACCCGGCAGGCGGGAACGGGGCTCAGAAAACCCCGCGACGCAGCAGGGAACGGGCGAGCGCCCGCACGCGGGCTTCTTCAGTAGGGAAGCCAGCGCGGGCGTTTGCTGGAAATGACCTTCGTATTGACCCCGATCCAATTGAGTCCACCGAACAGCCGTGCATGCTCGATCTTCACGCACCGGTCCATCACGACTTCGAGGCCGGCGCCCAGCGCCTGCCGTTTCGCCGCCTCGTTGATCACGCCGAGCTGCATCCACAGCACCTTGGCGCCGATTCCGACGGCCTCCTCGGCGATCGCGGGGATGTCCTCGCTACGCCGAAAGCAATCAACCATATCGACCGGAACGGGAATGTCCTTGAGGCTCGGATAGCACTTCTGACCGAGTACTTCCGGGTAACTCGGATTCACCGGAATCACGGTGTAGCCGTGGTCGAGCATGTACTTGGCCGCGAAGTAGCTCGGCCGGTACCAGTTGGCGGAGAGCCCCACGACCGCGATGGTCCGGCACTGGCGGAGAATTCGGCGAAGCGTGTTGATGTCGGTGTCGTCTGCCATGGCTTCCTCGGGAACCGGGAGCGCGTTGATGCCGCTCCCGGGGCGGATCATGCCCGAGGAACCGGATGCCGGGCAATCGGTGCCCCACTTGATCTGCCTCAACCCGGCACGGGCGGTGCCGTAAGAGGATCTGGACCGTAGAGTCCGATCGGGGATCACATGGTTCTGGTTCAGTTGGTGTACGTCAGCCGTCCTTCCCGCCCGATGAGCAGCAGCGATCTGGCGGCCATTCTCGGGACGGCACGCGAGCGCAATGCCAATGACGGTGTCACGGGCATGCTCTGCTATTCGGGGGAGTTCTTTCTACAGATCCTGGAGGGAGAACGCGCTCGGGTGTGCGCCACGTTCCGGAAAATCTGCCTCGACCAGCGACATACCGATGTGTGTCTTCTGGCCTATGCCTATCCGGAACGTCGGCTGTTCTCGGAGTGGAGCATGGGCTACGTCGGCCTGGGCGACATCCCGCGCGAACTCGTTCTGCGCCACAGCGAGGACGGGACCATGCGCCCCATCCTGACGGACCCGAAGATCTCCATGGCCTTCCTGGCGGACATCGCCGCCCACGTTTCCGAAACGCAGACCGCAGTCCTCTGATCAGCGGGTAGTGCCGTCGCCTGAGCCGGGACGCAGTTCCGCTATCCGCGCCCGCCGCTCCGCCTCGCCCAGTTTTTCGAGTGCCTTGACCGCACTGTAGAAGCGGGGGAGATCACCGCCGGACTTCGCCAGCAAGGCCTGGAACACCGGGATGTCTTCGGTGTATGCCGCCACGGACGCCACATGGGCATTGCCCAGTGCCTGCGCAAACCAGCGGTCGTAACCGGCGAAGCCTCCCCATTGCCGTTTCAGGGCGGCGTACTCCGAACGCATCTCCTGAAACACCTCGGCCTTTCGGGCGCGCTTCTCGGTGTCATCCAAGGGCATGGCATACAGCGCGGTCAGCGTCTCGCGGGTCCGCAGCACGAGGGCGAGGAAATCCTGTTTGCGCCGGTCCATCGCCTCGAACTCGGCGCGTTCTGCCGCCGAGCCGGTGGCGTCCAGCCAGCGACGCACACCTTCGTGCTCGACGAAGGTCGCGAACGACTCGTTGAAGGTCGTGTCTCCGTCGACATAGGCCACCTGGTGCGCGAGCTCGTGGAAGATGAGACGGGCAATCTCCTGCCGCGGATAGTGGATGTACGTGTTGAGCACGGGATCATCGAACCAGCCTAGCGTCGAGTACGCCGGCACACCGTAGACGAAACTGTCGTAGCCCTGTCCGGCGAGTTCCCGGCCTGCCGCCTGCGCGGACTTCTCGTCGAACCATCCCTTGTAGCTCACGCAGCCCGCAAACGGGAAGCACCACTGCTTTGGCCGTGTGGAGAACTCCTCGGCCGCAACGACGTTCCACACGACGAACGGACGGCGCAGGTCGGCATAGCGACGGTAGCTGTCGTTGTCGGGGAGCGCGAGCGACTTCGCGGCGAACTCCCGGATGGCCTTCACCTCCTCCAGCTTGGCGCGCAGGGGTAACGGTGTCGCGGGGTCCGATGTCCACATATCGATGGGACGTGCCGCACGCATCATGGCCCATTGCCCGGCCGCGGCCTGGTAGTAGTAGCCGACTGTCGAGCAGCCACCGAGGGCCGTGGCGAGGACGGCCACCAGGATGAGACCGGCTGCGCGCCTCACGACCTCGCACCTCCATGCTCGAACCGCCCGGTACGCAGAAACCGGCACGTCTGGTCGGCGACGGAACGGGACAGCAGCATGCCGGTATGGCTCACGCGCAGCACGATGTGATCCGTGAACGAGGGCAGGCGCGTCTCCGCCACGGTCACCGCGCCGTCATTGGGGCCGAGGCCGGGCGCGATGAGGCGCCCCGCTCCGATGGCGACCTCGCCCGCGATCATGCCCACGTCGCAGGGCCAGCGGACACGGCCATGGGACGACTCGTCCCAGGCGCTCAGCGACCGCCCGATCGCCGCCCTGCCCCAGCGGACCCGCATCAGGGATCGCGCCACTTCGCTGCCACGCACCGGACTGCCGAGCAGGACGGCGCGGCCGAGTCGCGGCTCGTTGGCCCCCGCCAGCATGCGAAGGATCACGAGACCACCCAGGCTGTGACCGACGAAATGCACGCGGGACCCGGCGCACGATCGCGCAAACGCGGCAAGCGATCGGGCGTTTTGATCCAGCGTCTCCCGGACGGTGGGGAAAGAGAAGACCTCGACGGCGAATCCGCCGGCAGCCAGCCAGCGGCGCTGCGCGGCCATGACCCAGCCGGACATCCAGAGCCCGTGCAGCAGAACGACCGTTTCCAAGAAGAGGACCGCCGGAGGAGGACAAGTGCAGGAGTCGGATTCTATCCCCGGGGACAGGCGCAGGCCGCTGCTACACTCGACCGATGACATTCGATCCGGTCGTGATGGCGCTGGCGCCGCTGGTCGTGGTGGCGGCCTACACCGTGTTCGGCATCTCGGGCTTCGGCTCCGCCCTGGTGTCCATTCCTCTGCTCGCGCACCTCATGCCGCTCAAGACGGTCGTGCCCATGGTGCTGCTGCTCGATTTTTCCGCTGCGTTTCTGACGGGTCTGCGGCTGAGGGCGGACGTGGCGCGATCGGAAATGCTGCCGGTCGTGCCCGGTATCGTCATCGGTGTGGTGGCCGGGGTGCTGCTGCTGTCGCACGCGCCGGGCGAACTGCTGCTCGTGCCGCTGGGACTGTTCGTGGCGGGATACGCGTCGTACAACCTGCTGCGGTCGAGCCGTCCGATCCGCTTCGCCCGGGGCTGGGGCTACGGCGTGGGGCTCGCCGGCGGTCTCGTCGGCGCGCTGTTCGGCGTGGCCGGCCCGCTCTACGCGACGTACTTCTCGGGACGGCTGGAGGATCCGGCGCGATTGCGGGCGACACTCTCTGCCGTGTTCTCCCTCAGCACGGCGCTGCGTATCGTGCTGTTCCTCGCCGCGGGGCTGCTGCTTCGCAAGGAACTGTGGCTGGGCGCTGCCGCCCTGCTGCCCTTCATGGTGGCAGGCACGCGACTCGGCCAGCATCTCCATCGGCGGATTTCCGCGCCTACCCTCGTCAAGGTGCTCAATGCCCTTCTGGTGCTGAGCGGCATCTCGCTCGCCGCGCGCGGCCTGCACGCCCTCGCCTGAGGGGGCCGCGCGCTGCGGCGACGTCTCAGGTTCTGGCGGGGCAGCTGCTCACGCCGAGCAGCGTGTACAGCGGGCAGAAGCGCACCAGTCCGGTCAGCAGCGGTACGACACCGATCAGGCCCACGTACTTCAGGGTCCCTTCGGCCGTGAAGAACATCACCAGAAGCGCCAGTCCCAGAACGATCCGCAGGATGCGATCGACACCACCCACATTCGCTTTCATGATCCGTCTCCCTTTCCTTGGCAGATCCGACGGTCCGTCGAACCCATGGCGCCACTATGCTACCGGCGCCCGGGCGGGTCTGTGACCTGGATCACGTCCCCGGTACACTCCCGACTTTCACATGCAACCAATGCGACCGGGAGGCAGCATGAAGCACATCAAGTGGAGCGACATTCCCTACGAGAAGGTGAACGACCAGTTCCTGCGCAAGCTCGCCTGGGACGGCAAGGTGATGATCGCCCTCACCGAAGTGCAGGGCGGCTACATCGTCCCGCCCCACTCCCACCCCAACGAACAGGTCACCTGGGTCATGAGCGGCAAGTGGCGCTTCCTGATCGATGGCAAGACGACCGACGTGGGCCCGGGAGAAATGATCTTCATTCCGGCGGATGTGGTGCACACGGTGGAAGCCGTGGAGACGCTGGTGGCCTACGACATCTTCACGCCGCCCCGCGAGGACTGGCTCACCGGCAAGGACAGCTACCTCCGCAAGGGCTGATCGGCCGCGGCGCTCAGCCCGCCGAGGCCACGCGCCGCAGTCCTGCCGCGTCGACGATCTCCACCTGCTCGCGGGCGAGCGACACGAAGCCCTGTTCCGCAAAGCTCTTCAGCAGGCGGCTCACGATCTCGCGCACGCTGCCGAGTTCGTCGGCGAGGGCCTGGTGGGTCGTATGCACCACCTTGCCCTTGCCGAGCAGCAGCGTCGCCAGACGCTGGTCCAGCCGCTGGAACGCGACCGCCTCGACGAGTTGCATCAGCTCCGCGATTCGCTCGGCGAAAAGCGCAAAGACGTAGTTCCGGAAGGGTTCGTGCTCAGTCAGCAGCTGCGAGAACACCGGCTGCGGCAGAGCCACAGCAACGATGTCCGTTTCGGCGACGCCGCGGGCGTTGTAGGCCACGTGCCCCAGCAGACAGCTCGACGTGAGGATGCAGCTCTCGCCGGGCACCACGCGATAGAGCTGGAGTTCCCGCCCGTTGGTCCCCGTCTTGGAGACGCGGATCACGCCGTCCACCAGCATCGGGAAAGCCTGGCACGGGCTCTCGTCGTCGAACAGGACGGTACCGGCCTTCACCTGGACGACCTGCCCCTCGTCCAGCAGCCGGTCCAGCCGACTGTCCGGCAGCGTTTCCAGCGCGGGGTACAGGGCGCGCAGACGATCTCTCAGCGTGGCGCGGTCCATGGGGCCGCCGTCAGTGCCGGAGCGGCCGGAAGAATTCGCGGATCTCGTGAGCGAGCGCTTCCGGCTGTTCCAGCGCCGCGAAGTGCCCGCCCTTCGGCATCACGGTCCAGCGGCGGATGTCGGTGTACATCCGCTCCGCGACGGAACGCGGCGGGCGCAGGATCTCGGTGGGGAACTGCGCGTAGCCCATCGGGACATTCACACCGCGTGGCGGGATCGGCCACGGACCATGCATCCGCGCGTAGTAGGGCCAGAAGGTGGAGCCGATCGCGCCGGTAACCCAGTACAGCGTGATGTCCGCCAGCATGTCATCGCGGCTGATGGCGTTCTCGATCTGCCCCTTGCAGTCCGACCAGGCCCGGAATTTCTCGACGATCCAGGCCGCCAGTCCGGCCGGCGAATCGGTGAGACCGAACGCGAGCGTCTGCGGGCGGGTGCCCTGGATCCACTGATACCCGGTCTCCTCCTTGAGGAACACGGCGAGTTCCTGGAGGAACTTCGCTTCCTCGGGTGTCGGGTTCTCCATCATTTTCGGGTCGCGCGGGACGGCCAGCAGATTCACGTGGATGCCGATCACCTTGTCGGCGTGGGCGTGCCCCATGCGGGACGTGACGAACGCCCCCCAGTCCCCGCCCTGCGCAGCGAAGCGCTGGTAGCCCAGCACCTGCGTCATCAGATGGGCAAAGGCGTCGGCGATGCGCTCCAGACCGAAACGCTGCTGACCCGGCGCGAACGACAGCCCGTAGCCCGGCAGCGATGGCGCCACTACGGTGAACGCATCGGCGGGATCGCCGCCGAAACGCGCGGGATCCGTCAGGCGGGGGATGATCTCGAGAAACTCGAAGACCGACCCGGGCCAGCCGTGGGACAGCAGGAGGGGATAGGGCGCCGGTCCCTTCCCCTGCACGTGGAGGAAATGCAGGTCGATGCCGTCGACCGGTGCCTTGAACTGCGGGAAGGCGTTGAGTCGGGCTTCCTGCTCGCGCCAGTCGAACTGCGTGCGCCAGTACTCCACCAGATCCCGCAGGTAGGCGACGTCGGTCCCGTACGCCCAGGGCTCGTCGGGGGCCTGATCGGGAAAGCGCGTCCGCGCGAGGCGCGACCGCAGATCGGCGAGAACGTCGTCAGGAACCTGGAGCTTGAAGGGCGTGGCGGTCATGGCGCGGGAATCGGACTGAGGCAGGGACATCATTGTCGCGGCTCCACCGCCGCCGGCGCAATCCTCCTGCCCTCGCGGCGTTCAGGAACCCGGCCCGGCGTCCTCGTCCATCTTGCGGCCGAACCAGCGCGCCATCCACCAGCCGATGACGATGACACCCAGGATGACGCCGAGGCTCAGCAGACCGTAGTCGGTCATGAACAGGTTCTGGAACAGGATCATGGCAACTCCCCGGGCACACCGATCGCCGGCCACCATGGCCGGCGGGCGCCCTTTTCGAGGCAGGATGCCAGCGCGCTGTCAGGATCGCTTGCGATGGATCAAACTCCACAAATTCAACCCGTGGAGACCCGCCATGATCGTTCGATTCGAAGCCAAGGTAGGCAGCTTCATCATGATGGGGGACATCGCCGTGCAACTGCTGAAGATGATGGGTCACAGCGGCACGGTCCCCAGTGCGATCCTGGCAGGCGACATTCCGAAGGCACTTGCGCAGCTGAAGGCGGCGCTCGCCGAGGCGGCGAAGGCCCCACCGGAACCCGAGCCGGACCGCGAGGAGCAAGAGGGCCGGCCCGAGCCGGCGGTGTCCCTGCGCCAGCGCGCCCATCCGCTCGTGGACCTGCTGGAACGGTCCGCGAGCAAGGGCTGCGACGTGATGTGGACCGTGGAGCCGCCGAATATGCTGAGGGCCTGACGGCCGCGCCGGTCAGCTCTTCGGCGGCTCCGACCAGAATCGACCTGCGGTCGCCCAGTCGGACTTGCGGATGTCCTCGAACACGATGTCGACGGACTCGGGAGAACAGTTGAGCGTGCGCGCGGCTTCGCGCGTGACCGCATCGACGAAAGCCTGCTTCTGGTCCTGCGTGCGGCCTTCGAACAGTCGGACGTGAATGAACGGCATCGGGACTTCCTCCGGTTGATGTCATGGATGCGGGGCGCATCGCCCCGCATCCCCGGAGGAAGGATACCGCGCTCCGTGCGTCAGGAAAGGTCCTGGCCGCCGGGCGCCGCCATGATCATCGCGGGAGCGGATTCCGCCTGATCCGCGACACCATCGCTCTCCGAGGTCATCACATTCACGACGGGGGCTGCCCGGCGCTCACGGCGCAGATCCATGAAGTCCTGCAGTTCCCAGGGACGCAAGGCGAGCAGCAGCGTGACGGAGCGACGCTCCCCGAGTCGCAGGCGCTTGTGCTCCTCGTGCATCTCGGCCATTTCGTTCGCGAGGCGTCGCAGCTTGGCATTCATCATCGCGATGGAAGACGGCGTCAGCATCGCGTTCACCAGCAGCATCGTCTCGGTCGGCTTGTCGAAGTGGCCGGCGAAGTACTCGTTCTGCGCCTTGGCCTTGAAGTACTGCTGGATCGGGCCGTTGGGGAGCCACGTGAAGGTGTGCGTCACGCGGAGCCGGATCTTGTTCTCGGGCAGCAGTTCGAGGAAGCGGATGCGCTGCAGTTCGAGCAGCAGGCGGATGCCCTCGGCCTTGCTGAGCTGGTAGAGCGCCGTGATGTCGTTCAGATCGAGATGATTCAGCGCGCACACCGCGACGAGGAGAAGCTTGCGGTCGCGCATGATCGCGCGTTCCTGGTCGAGGGTGAGCTGCGAGACGGCTTCACTTTCCTTCGCGGCGTCCTTCGCGAGTTCCAGCACGCTGGTGCCCGCGAGGGCACAGGCCTGCTCGAAACGTTCCATCGAAAAGCCCCCCTTGGAGAAGAGCCGCTTGATACTGGCTTCGCTCAGCCGGAGCTTCTTGCCCACATGGGCGTAGGTGAGGCCCCGCGCGCGCAGGGCGCGCTTCAGGCCGTCGATGAGGGCGTCGGTCTCGGTCATCTTCTGGTCGCTCTTTTTTTGTGTCGTTCTTGCGGTTGCCCGTTCTCGCCGCGCGAGGCGCGACCGGCAGGCTTGCCGCAGGAGACACCGGCCCGAGTTCCGGACAGGGGCGCGGCGGACGACGACCATCGGGGACATCGCGAGACCGTCGGGTTTCGCCTGCGCAACGAGGACATCGAACATGCCGAGCCGCACTCTCGAGGAAGCTTACCGGCAAGCTCTGGCAACCCGCACCAGGACCCGCTCGGAACTCGCAGTGGCCTGTGTTCCTTTCCTGGTGGACAGCACGTTCCGTGCGCAGAAGGCGCCGCTCTCTAGGGAGAAGGCCGTCGCGAAGGACGCGGAAGGGAAGGATGGGACAGGGTATCGGACACGCGAGTAAAGCGGTCCGACACCGGAAACGGACGGTCTGCGCGCCGTCCGCTCAGACGGCGCGGGCCGAAAACCGGGCTCGAATCTCCTCGACGCGCGTACGGTTCACGCCGAGGTCGCTGTGACCGAGGCGCGAGGCGGAGCGGACATGGATGATCTTCTCGTCCTCGGGCAGATAGAACTCGACGTCGTCCACAAAACCCAGAAGCGCTGTCGAGAACTCGGCGTAAAGGTAGTCCGCCGCGCGGGTCACGATCTCCACGCGGGGCATGCTCTTCACCACCTCCACCAGAGCCGCCATCGCGGCATCCCGGTCGGTCCGGTACTTGATGGGCGCTATGGCGTGATACGGGGTGGTCGCCTGACTGCTGACGGCGTTGGGCGAGGAGGGCACGGGCTTCAGGCGCCCGCCCCTCACCCCGAGATCGGCCGGACGCTTTCCGGAGAGCAGTCCCATGGGAGCCTCAGGGGTTCATGCCCTTCGCCACACCCGGGCGCGCGGCCATGACGGCTGCCCAGCGGTGCAGATTGGCGAAGCCGGGCGCTGCCTCGATGAGCGCACGGCGCGCCGCATAGTTGGGATAGAGCATCAGGTCCGCCACGGAAATCTCGCCCGCGATGTAGTCGCGACCCTCGAGCTGCCGGTCGACATCGCCGAAGAACGTGAGCAGCCGCTGCTTGAAGTAGTCGACGTTGGCGACGCTCTTCTCCGGCGCCGTGTTCTCGAGACGGAAGATGGTGCCGCTGGTGGCGGAGACGTCGCTCGCCCCCTGGAACATCCACTGCAGCGCGACGATCCGGGTCGCGAAGTCCTTCGGGATGAAGCGCCCCGCCTTCTCCGCCGCGTAGAGCACGATGGCCCCGGACTGGGTCAGCACGAAGGGCTTGCCGCCGGGGCCGTCGTCATCGGCGATCACCGGCATGAGTCCCGCGGGATTGAGCTTGAGAAACTCCGGAGACCGCTGATCACCCTTGCCCAGGTCCATGCGGTGCAGGCGGTAGGGCAGCCCGCATTCCTCGAGCGCGACGGAAGCGCGCTGACCGTTGGCGGTGGGGGCGAAGTAGAGATCGATCATCGGGCAAGTCCTTGGCAGAGAGGTGGCGGACGCAATGCCGGGCGTCTGGGCAAGCGCGGCGATCACGGGGACAGTATCATGCCACGCTCATCAGTCGGCACCGCTGCGATCGCGCGTCTTCTCCGGGTTCCGGACCGCGCGCCGCCGGAGCGATGCCGCAGACCCGGATCCCTTTCGTGCCTCCGATCACCCAAGCCCTGCTCGGCCTCAACATCATCGGCTTCGCGCTGCAGCAGATGATGGGCCTGTGGTTCATGGCGACCTTCGCGCTGTGGCCGCCCTTCTCTGCAGCCGATCCGATGGAGACCGTGCCCTTCGAACTGTGGCAGCCGGTCACCTACGCCTTCCTGCATGGCAGCCTGATGCATCTGCTGTTCAACATGCTGGGACTGTGGATGCTGGGACGCGAGGTCGAACTCGAGTTCGGCTCCAAGCGCTATCTGCAGTACTACTTCCTGTGCGTCGTGACAGCCGCCATCGCACAGATGGCCGTGGTCGCCATCCTCGATCAGCCCCCGTTCCCGACCGTCGGGGCGTCGGGCGGCGTGTTCGGTCTGCTGCTGGCCTACGGCGTACTGTTTCCGCGGCGGCGGATCATGCTGCTCATCCCGCCCATTCCGATGCAGGCGAGGACCTTCGTGACGCTCTATGGGCTGGTGGAGCTGTTCCTGGGGGTCACGGGCACGCAATCCGGGGTGGCGCATTTCGCGCACCTGGGCGGGCTCGTCGGGGGCTTCTTCCTGCTGCAGTTCTGGCGTCGACGGTGGCCGTTCAGGCGGTCGTGATCGCGGGCACCAGGCGGCCGGCAAGGTCCGCCACGCGGGCGGCGCCCGAAGCGAACATGCAGACCCGCAGATCCTCGAGTACCTCGCCGATGAACGACTCGAGCGCCGGAGCCCCTTCGGCAGCCGCCTGGAGCATCGGCCTGGCCATCGCGCCCACATCGGCGCCCAGGGCGAGCGCCTTCGCAAGATCCATCCCGCTGCGCAGACCGCCCGATGCAACGAGCGGCGTGGTGGTCGCGGCTTCCCGCACCATGCGGATCGATTCGCTCGTCGGGATGCCCCACTCGCCGAATCGCTGACCGAGCGCGCGCCGCTCGGGCGTGCGCGCGCAGAAGGCCTCCACCTTGGCCCAGGACGTTCCGCCCGCCCCCGCGCAGTCCAGCCCCGCCACACCGCATTCCATCAGGCGCCGCGCCGCCGAAGTGCTGAGGCCGAACCCGATCTCGCGGGCGAACACGGGCACGCCTTCGGCCGCGAGGTCGCGGCACAGTTGCGCCAGACGCGAAGCAAAGGTCCGAAAATCGCGATCGCCGCCCTGGATGGCCTCCTGGAGCGGGTTGATGTGCACGAAGAGCGCGTCGGCGCCGATCATCCGCACGGCCCGCATCGCCTCGGAGGCACCCCACCCGCGGGCCAGCTGGGCCGCACCGATGTTTGCGAACAGCAGGATGTCGGGCGCAACGTCGCGCACGCGGAAATAGGGTTCGAGTTCAGGGTGTTCGATGGCCACGCGCTGGCTGCCCACACCCATCGCAAGACCGAATCGCTGGGCGGCTGCGGCGAGCGTCCGGTTGATCTCCAGTGCCCGCGGTGTGCCGCCGGTCATCGGGCCGATCATGAGCGGCGCTCTCAACGACTTGCCCGCGAGACTCACGCCCAGATCGATGTGGGCGAGCGACAGATCGGCACAGGCCTCGTTGACGAATTCGAAACGCTCGAAGCCCGCGCTCTTGCGGTACTCCACATCCTCGTGAAGGCACACCTCGATGTGCATGCCCTTGGAGGACGGGTCGCGAACCGGCGCGGGCTGGGGAACGTCCGTCGATCCGGTCTGATTGCGTGCGGGCAGCGCGCGAACGCGCCCCGCCCCGGGACGGACCTCCTCCACCGCGCGTTTGCTGCCAGCTCCCATGTCATCCTCCACGCCCTGTCCGTCCGGCCGTGAAGATGCTGCCGGCTCTCGCAACGGAAGTGGCTCGAGTATAAGCCCCGGCATCCGGGGAAACATTCCTGTGTCGTGACCGTGCCAGGGACGGCCCGCAAGCCGCAACGCTTCCTTCGAATCAGCCGGCCGCGCCCGTGCCGAACGCCGGGCCGTTCGGCCGGATGCGCATGCCCTGCCCCAGGCGGCGCCAGGGGAAGTCCCCCGGGTCCGCGAGCATGGGGCCGGGCGACTTGCAGACGATGATCTGCTCCGCGATCGGCGCGAAGTCCGCGCGGAAGTGCACGGAGCTCTTGTTCACGAGGATCGCTTCACGGGTCGGTTCGATGCCGACGAAGCGATACATCTCCTGATCGGCGAGCTGCGGCTTTTCGCAGGCGACCACGACTCTCACGCCACCGATGCGCAGGCAGGCCGACGGGCCGAGGTTCATCCTGGCGCCGCGATAGAACGGACCGGTACAGGTGAACCTGCCGTCCGACAGGCGCTCGACGGTGAAACGGCCGTGGAACGGCGCGTCGCCGGGAATGCGCGACTTGCCGCCGATCCCGATCTCCAGGGTACCGCCCTCGCCCACCGAGTGGGCAGCGCGCGCCGTCTCGGGATCGGCGATGAGGCCGAGGGAAGCGCGCTGCGCACCCGCTGCAACCAGCGCGCGCAGCATGCCTGTCGTGTCCGAGTTGCCGCCCGCGCCCGGGTTGTCCTGAGTGTCGGCGATCACCACCGGGCGACTCGCGCGGCCGGCAATGGCCATCGCCCGTCGCACGCCTTCCTCGGGAAGACAGGCGTCGATCTCGAAGGTCGACTCGCGCGCCGCGATGTCCCGGGCGTAGCGCTCGACGGCCGCCTCGGTCGCGTCGCGATCCGCGCCGTAGGCGAAAACGACGGGACCGCACTCGGGAAAGTCCGCCGCGGGGAAACCCGGCGTGAAGGAGACGGACCCGACACCCTTGCCCTCGTGACGGGGCAGTTCGCCGTAGA
The DNA here is from genome assembly GCA_964510915.1 of uncultured Rhodocyclaceae bacterium. Classification (GTDB taxonomy): domain Bacteria; phylum Pseudomonadota; class Gammaproteobacteria; order Burkholderiales. Next base: position 21,295 of record CAZEDA010000003.1, read on the forward strand.
CGGTCGCCATCGGCTCGAGCATCGTGCACTGGGAACCGAGCGGGATGAGGAACCCCAGTCGCCGCACCGCCACGTGGAGCTTCGGCCCGCCGGCGAGACGCGCCAGCAGCAGATGGGCCGCGCGCTCACCGGTCTCGGCCATGTCGATATGCGGATAGGTGCGATAGGCGACGAAGGCGTCGGCGTTCGCGATCATCTTTGCGGTCACGTTCGCGTGCAGGTCCAGGCTGGCCACTACGGGAACCTCGGGACCCACGGCTGCGCGAACGCGCGCGAGCAATTCGCCCTCGCCGTCGTCGAAGTGTTCCGTGACCATCGCGCCGTGGAGGTCCAGGTAGACCCCATCGAGCTTTCCGGCACGGCGGATCGGCCCGACGATGTCGGCGGCGATGCTCTCGAAGGCCTCTTCGGTCACGTGCGCGGAAGGACTCGCCGCCGCCCACGCCGTCGGCACGAGCGAGTGACCGGCCTTGCGCAGGGCTTCGACCGCACCGGCCACCGGCAGATTGATGCCGGCCGTGCCTTCGAACACCTCGTCCCCACGCAGCAGCGGCGGCCAGCCGCCGCCGCGGACGAACTCCTCCAGCGTTGCCTTGCTGGGGGCGAACGTGTTGGTCTCGTGCTGAAATCCTCCGACTGCGATGCGCATGAAGTCTCCGGGACGATGGCGAGTGCTGGGGACCGCATTATCACCGTGAACGGCGTGCGCCGGACGGCGCGGGTCAGGGTGGCAGCGTCGCAACCTCTCCGGGATAATCCCGCCCGCGTTGCCAGGGCGGCGACACAGAACGCCGACGGCAGACACTACAACGACAACAGAAGAACCTCACGCGATGCAATTCCCTGCTCTGGCGGCGCTGGCCGCCGCCCTCTGGCTCGCTGCGGCATCAGCGCCCCTGCACGCGCAGAACTCGCCCCCGGCACCAGCGTCATCTGCCGCCAACGATCTGGTCAAGCGTCTCGATCCGACGGATTTCCGCACCCGCATCGAGTCCCGCTTCGAACACCAGTCCAATCAGGACGGCGGCCATCGGGACCTCTTCGTGCCACGGCTGGACTACGCCGTCAGCAAGACCTTCTCGGTCCGTCTGGAGACGCCGTTCGTGCGATACGGGCCTGGCACCTCGAGCGGAGACCCGGTGGCCGGCGTGGGCGACCTGCTGACACGCGGTGCGTGGCGAGTACATCGCTCTCCGGGCATGGCGGTCGTCGCCGGGGTGGAAGCCACCTTCGATACCGCGTCGGACCCGGGTCTGGGATTCGGCAAGCACATCGCCTCGCCGTTCGCCTTCGCGGCGTTCGACGCGCCGAGCCTCAACTCGGTCATCTTTCCCGGGGTGCAGCACTACGGGTCCTACGCCGGACAGGACGCGCGCAGCCACGTGAGCTACACGCAATTCCGCCTGTTCGTGCTGACCCGATGGCCCAATCGCTTCTATACGGGCATCGAGAACCAGCTCACGGTGGATCACCGGCGCAATGGCCGCGTGGGTTTCACCATCGAGACCGAAGTGGGCCGGTTCCTCGACAAGCACTGGGCCGTGTGGGGCCGGCCCGGCATCGGCCTGCTGGGGGATCAGCTGCCGTACATCTACAACTGGAACTTCGAGGTCGGCTTCCGGTACCTGTTCGACTGAGCGGGAAGCCCGGTCACATGACGTAGGCGCGATGGCCCCAGACCTGCCACAGCGCCAGGCCGTCGGGCATCAGTGTCGAGAAACCGCGCGGGTTCGTGGGCAGCACCGACCCGAGCTGCGCAAAGGTCGTCCCCACGTGCAGCAGGCCCGCGCGGCTGAACGCCTGCGGCAGCTGCGCCGCCACGGTCGTCGCTCCTTCGCGCCAGGAGTCGGGCAGGGACAGGGAGAGCTCGTCGAGCGTCCTGCCCGGCAGCGTCACGGGGCAGGCCGGCGCGGATTCGAGTTCTTCGCACACCAGTGCACCGCCCGGTTCGAGAAGACTGACCAGTTCGGCCAGGGCGTCCCACGGACGATCCAGTCGACTGAACAGGCAGCGGGCGTAGACCAGTCCGAAGGACGAGCGCGGCAGCCCCGTGTTGTAGGGCGAAGCCTGTTCGAACCACAGATTCTTGCGGCCTTCGTGCCGGGCGGTTTCCCGCCCGCTCGCAAGCTGCGCCGGATCCTCGCCGAGTCCGACCACCAGCCCGGACGGTCCCACCTCCTCAGCCAGTCGAAGCGTCATCAGGCCGATGCCGCAGCCGACGTCCGCCACTCGCATGCCATCCATGAGGCCAGCGTTTCGCAGCAGCGAGCAGGAGCCGGCTTCGAGAAGCCGATGCAGGCGCTGCTGATCGGTGTGCTGTCCGTGGGCCCATCGATGGCCGACACTGCGCTGGCCATCGGCGATGGTGATGCTGTTCATGGCTCGGTCTCCTGGGATTGTTTCAGGTCCGGGCGGCGTCCTCGCTCACGTGGCGCCGGGCGGACTCAACGGTTCCCATTGTCCGGATCGCATTCCTCGCCGATATAGCAGAAAGGTCATATCCCCGATCGTTTGCCCGGGGACAGACTCACTTCGAAGACGCTGCCTCCGCCTTCGCGGGACCGGTACAGCACCTCGCCGCCGTGCGCGCGGGCGATGCTTCGCACCAGCGCGAGACCCAGCCCGGCACCGTGTCCGCTCTCGGCCATGCCGCGCGGCCGATAGAACGCCTCGAAGATGCGCGTCTGCTCATCGGGTGCAACGCCGGGACCCCGGTCCATCACGGCGATGGTGGCCAGCCCCGACGGCGCCGCTGCGACGTCGACTTCGATCGCAGAGCCGGCACCGTAGCGCTGCGCGTTCTCCAGCAGGTTGCGCACGAGCCGGCGCAGCAGCCGCTCGTCGCCGACCATCGGGACCTCCTCGCCGCGCACGACGGCGCCGAACTCCGCACCCACCTCCGCACACAAGGCGAGCAGTTCAACCGGATCCTCGCGCAGTGCGCCCTGCGCATCGATACGTCCGGAGAGCAGCAGCTCGTCGATCAGCGAGTCGAGCTCGGCGATGTCCCTGGCGAGCCGCCGTTGCAGTTCCGGCCGGGCTCCGGCGTCGAGCAGCTCGAGCGCCATGCGGATGCGCGACAGCGGACTGCGCAGTTCGTGGGAGACATTGGCCAGGAGTGTGCGGTTGGACGTGAGGACCTTCTCGATCCGCGCGGCGGCGTCGTTGAAGCTTTCCGCGAGCCGCGCGATCTCGTCGTTGCCCTCGACCGGGACTCGCGCGGTCAGATCACCGCCACCGAGCGCTTCCACGCTGCCGCGCAACCGCTCGAGCCGTCGAGTGATTCGTCGAACGACGAAATAGGCGCCGACCGCCGTGGTAATGAGCAGCAGCGCTAGTGACGGCAGGAAGCGCCGCGGACCGGGGCGACGGTCCACGCGGACGAGCACCTGGCGTCCGTCGTCCAGTCGCATCACGAACACGGGCCCGACGCCACGCATGTGGTGGACCCCTCGCTTCGGATGTCCGCCCTCAGGCACGGGCAGCAGGTCGCCCTTGTGCGCAAGGACCGCGTCGTTGCGGTCGAGCACGGTGATGCGCCCGGGAAACTCCGCCGCGATGCGCGTCAGTCTGGCCTGCACGGCTTCGGGCGATTCCGCCGCCGGCCCCAGGGCCTCCGCCACGAGCGACGACACGCTGTCGGCGAAGGGGGGGCCTTCGTGATCGTCCGGCAGCGTCCACCAGAGCACAGCCAGCAGCACCGCGAACGCGAGGAGGATGCCGAGAAAGGCGAGCCATATCTGGAGATAGAGATGGCGCACGCGCATGAACTCAGTCCTGCGCCCTGGCGAAGACATAGCCGGCACCGCGGACGGTGACGATCCGGCGCGGATGCTTCGGATCGTCCTCGATGGCAGCGCGGATGCGGGAGACGTGCACGTCCAGACTGCGGTCGAATGCCTCGACCTCGTTTCCCTTCAGCCGGTCCATCAGGAAGTCCCGCGACAGCACGCGACCCGCATGGGTGGCTAGCAGCCAGAGGATGTCGAACTGATAGCTGGTGAGCGTGCACGGCTCGCCGGCGAGCGTGACCGTCCGGGCATCGTGATCGATCTCCAGACGTCCGTACCGGAGTCGCGCGCGTTCCGAGCCGCGGGACCCGCGACGCAGGATCGCCTTGATGCGCGCGAGCAGTTCGCGCGGTTCGAAGGGCTTGGGGAGGTAGTCATCGGCACCGAGCTCGAGACCGACGATGCGGTCCGCAGGCTCGCCGCGCGCCGTGAGCATGAGGACGGGCACTTCGGACTCCGCACGAATGCGGCGGCAGACGTCGAACCCGTCGCCATCGGGCAGCATCACATCGAGCAGGATGACATCGAAGGACCCGCGCAGTGCCTGCGCGAGCCCCTCTCCAGCCGTGTGGGCGAGTTCGAGTTCGAACCCGTAGCGACCGAGATACTCCGCGACCATCGTGGCCAGGTCACGGTCGTCCTCGATCATCAGCAGGCGCGAACCCATGGGAGGCTAGCTTCGCTTCGGCTGCTCGGTCATGCCGGGCGGGAAGCCCATCGGCACGCCGAAGCGCCGCATCGCCTCGAGGAAACCGCGGCGCTGCTCGGGCGTGAGCACTTCGGCCACATCCGCTGCCGACTTGCTCATCAGCAGCGAGGCGCGTTCCGCGAGTGCCACCTCCGCCTTGCGGGCCGCTTCGAGCTTGTCCCGGTCGACAACGTCGCCGGTCAGGCTCGCGACGATGGCATCCCGGTTTGCCGTGTGCTGCTCCCGCAGCGCGAGCATCTCGTTGAACGAGGTTTCCATGATGGCCTTCACCTGGGTCTTCTGGGCATCGGTGGCCTTGAGCTTCGAGAGCATGCGATCGACACCGAACTCCATGCGCTCGCGCATCGCTTCGGGGTCCATGGCACCGTGGTGTCCGCGCGCCGAGCAGTGCGCGCGCACCCAGCCGTGCCCGTCGGGCGAATTCGCGAAGACGTTGGCGCCCATCGCGAGCGCGCCGCCGAGAATGCTACCGGTCAGCAGACCGGCGAGAAAGCGGCGCTTGGGTCGGGTGACCGGGGCCGCGGACGAATCGGATCGGGACGTTTCCTTGCTCATGACGTTCTCCTTGGAGAGGCAGTGAGGCAACGCACAGGGCATTGCATGGAGGTCATGATGGGCCGCCGGTCTTTCCGGTTCGTGTGGCGAACGTAAAGAAGTGTGAAGCGGGCAAACGGAAAAGCGGGTCACAGACGCAGCTTTCGGAAGTACCCGGTGAGTTCCAGATATCCGCGACCCACCGTGCGACCTTCGGCCGTTGCGGTCACCGCGCCCTCCCAGTAGATGGTGCCGACGCTCGCGCGCGAATCGAGTTCCTGGTCGTCGAGGAGAGGCGAGAGCATCACCGTGAGTCCGGGCACGTCCACGCGCATCACCACGGGATAGCGCGCGCCGGTGCGGGGGCTGGTCCAGAGGCGCACGGGCACGAACTGCACTTCCTTCTCGGTGAAGCGGCGCACGGTCCCGTCGGGACGCACGAGACTGCCCCCTGCCCACAGCGGCCGGCCCTCGGCATCCCGGATGCGGAACGCCATGAGTGCCGAGCCGTCCTCGAGATTCAGGCCGATCCAGTCCCATCCGACGGCGGCCGGATCGAGGATCTCGCTGGACCACTCGTGATCCAGCCAGGCGCTGCCGGTCACGGCCTCGGGATCGGCGCCTGTACGGATGGAACCGGACACGGCGAGATGCGGACGGCTGTAGTAGTAGCTTGCCTGCGCGGGTCGCGGTCCCTTGCGACTGAATCCGGCGTCACCTTGCATCACCACGGGTGTGCTCGCCTCGAACGCGAGAGTCATCTCGAAGTCTGCGGCCTGAATCCTCGCGCGATAGGTCGACCCATCGAGAGTGAGCGACCACCGGTCGATTCTCACATCGGTGGTGGCCGTCGTGGCGTCCGCGAGACCGAATCCGGCGCGCGCCGCCACCTGGTCATGCCGCAGGCGGCCATGTCGGGGATCGGCGAGCGCCGCGTGCGCGAAAAGCAGCTGCGCCGGATCGAATCGGCTGCGGCCCGACACGGCGATATCCGGCCGGCTGCGGAAGAACGTGATCTGGATGCCGAGATCGCGTCCGTCCTTCGTGCGCACCCAGCCCGTGACGTACCACCATTCGGTCCGGAACGCAGGATGGGCGCCGTGATCTTCGGGGAAGCGCAGGGGCCGTCCCGCGATGACGTCCGGGTAGTCCGCCGCCCGCGTCGACACCGGCACCATGGCAGCCAGGGCAACCGCCATGAATTGGCGCCTTGCCGGCGCTATTCGTGCTGCTGATGGGCGGAACGGGCTGGCACGCATGCGCTACCAGTCCTCTCGAACGGACTGCACCACATCGCCGCCCATGGCCTTGCGGCCGCTGGCCACGGCCGTGATCGTCGCGGCGATCAGCATGACAGCGAAGAACGCCGCGAGCCCCATCCATGGCACATGGAGATCCATCCCCCAGTGGAAGGACTGGCGGTTGACCACATGGATGAGGATGAGGCTCATCGCGAAGCCCAGCACGGCGCCGACCGCGAGCCCGACGGCCGCGACCCCGGCGCCTTCCGCGGCGAGCACGACGCCGATTTCGCGTCGCGTCACGCCCAGATGCCGCAGCATGCCGAACTCCCTTCGCCGCGCGAGCACTTCGGCACCGATGGCGCTGGACAGGCCCATGAGCCCGATCAGAATGGCTACGCCTTCGAGCGCATAGGTGACGACGAAAGTCCGATCGAAAATCGTGAGCGAGAGTTCGCGGACATCGCCGGCGGTCATCATCGTGAGACCTCCGGTCGCCAGGGCGTCGAGCGCCGTGCGCACGTCGGCGAGACGCGAGGGTTCGGTGAGCCACAGGCCGGCATCGTTCGCGAGCCGGTCACCGGTCGCCGCGATGTAGTGACGGCGGTCGATCAGCACGGCGCCCGACTGCCGGGCGTAGTCGCGCCACAGCCCGCGGATCAGAAAGTCCCGGGACTCGCCCCGCAGCGGCAGGACGAGAGTATCGCCGGGATGCCATCCGTGGATGGCGGCAGCGGACTCGGACACCCACGCCGAGGGCAGAGCCGACTCGCGACGGTCGACGTCCCCGACGATCGGCAAGCGGGCCTCCGCATCGCGATCCACGTCGTCACGCGCAAGCAGCGTGATCTGGGCGGTGCCGCGGTCGACGAACACCTTCTGCCAGCGGAGGAACTCCACACGTCCGACGCCGTCGAGTCGCGCAATCGCACTCTGCTTGTCCTCCGACAGGTAGGCCGTGTCGCCACCGTCCCCGGCACGCACGTAGAGGTCCGCCGGAAGAATGCCCTCGAGCCACTGATCGAGCGACGTGCGGAAGGACGTGACCATGATCGCCATCGCCACCATGAGACTGACCGCGGCAACGATCGCCGACAGACTCACCGCGGCCTGAACCGGGTAGGCGCGAAGGCGAGACAGACCCAGCGCCGCGGTGACGCTGCGTGGTACCGGAATGCGCGCGAGCAGCCCCGGCACGAGATGCGGCAGCAGCAGGATGGCCCCGAGCAGCAGCATCGCGATGGACACGTACCCGAAGAGAGGCAGGCCGTCCACGGGCGGCAGCATCGACGCGCCGGCGCCCGCAATCAGCACCGCCACGCCGGGCCAGGGGGAGCGCAACGGTCGGAACGCGCGCGCGTCGTCGCCGCTCTTCAGCGCGAGCGCGGGCGCTTCGGAAGCCGCCTCCCAGGCCGGCCCGAGGCTGCCCAGCACCGCGGCGGCCACCCCCATCGCGCCGAACAGCAGGACGGCCATGGCGTCCACGCGAACTTCGGGGCGTACGCCGGCGAAGAACCCCGCTCCCAGGTCGGCGCCGACGAGCGATACGACGACTCGCGCCAGCAGCACACCGGCAACGACACCCGATACCGCACCGGCCACGCCAAGAACCATCCCTTCGCCGATCACCTGCAGCCCGATCTGGCGTCGCGTGAAACCGATCACCCGCTGCAGCGCAAGCTGCGACCGGCGTCGGGCGATGGAGAGCGCCTGGGTCGAGGACACCAGGAGCGCCCCGGTGAACAGCGCCACGAGAGCGAGCACGTTGAGGTTCACGCGGTACGCGCGAGTCATGCGGGACAGACTCTCGTTCCTGTCGGCCTCCGTCTGCACCGTGACCCCTGCGGGGAGAGACAGCGCCGAGATGAAGCGGTCCCGCGACACGCCGGGCGCGAGCTTCACGTCGATGCGGGTGATGACACCCGACCGATCGAACAGCGACTGGACCGCCGCGATGTCCATCAGCGCTGCGTACTCGGCGGGCGAATCGGCGGCGAGAGCACCGGCGACTCGCAGTTCGACATTCTCCAGCCCGTTGCGCACCCGCACGCGCCCACCCGCCTCGAGCCCGAGACGCGCAAGGATGGAGCGCCCGACGAACACGGTGTCCGGGCGCAGGAGATCCAGCGGGTCCGTCCCTTCCGCGATCAGCGCAGGCTGGAGGCGCGCGGCTCGGAAAACGTCGATGCCGGCGATCCGCAGGGTCTCCTCGCCGCCGACGATCGGGGCCTCCACTTCCACGACCGGGCTGGCGACGTCGACTTCCGGCATCTTCGCGATCTGCGCGAACAGCGACTCGTCGAAGCCCGCCTGCGGTCCGCGGACGACGAGGTCTGCGGCGCCCGACAGGCGCCGGGCCGCCTGACCGAACTCGTCGGCGGCGGCCGAGTTGACGAGCTGCACGGCAAGCCCCAGCGCGACCCCGAGGGCAATGGCGATCACCGCGATCGCCGTTCGGCCGGGGAACTGACGGAGAGGCGCCGCGACCAGCGCCAGAAACGGGATCAGGCGCATGGCTCGCGCGTCACCCGGCGACGATCCCGCGGGGCGTAAGCCGGAGGATGCGGTCGGCCCCGTTCGCCGCCTGCATCGAGTGGGTGACGAGAAGACAACCGGCACCGCTCTCCGCGACGGAACGATGCAACAGCGCAAGAACGTCGCCGGCCGTTTCCGGGTCGAGGTTGCCGGTGGGTTCGTCGGCCAGCAGTAGCTTCGGCCGATGGACGAGCGCCCGGGCGATGGCGACCCGCTGGAGTTCGCCGCCCGACAGTTCCCGCGGGAGACTGGCGAGGCGATCCCCCAGTCCGACGGCTTCGAGGATGTCCCGGACCCTGGTGCCGATCGCCCGGGCGTCCTCACCGAGCAGTTGCAGTGGCAGCGCCACGTTGGCAGCCAGGTCCAGATAGGGAAGCACGTGGAAGGCCTGGAACACGAAACCGATCTTCTCCCGCCGCAGCAGGGTGAGGTGATCGTCGTCGAGGCTGGCGAGGTCCACACCGTCGAACACGATGCTGCCGGCATCCGGATGGTCCAGACCCGCGATCAGATTGAGCAGCGTCGACTTGCCGACGCCGGACTCGCCGATGACGGCGACGAACTCGCCAGGCGCGAGGTCCAGCGAGACTTCGTCGAGGACGACTCGCGGACGTGCGCCGGCGAAGTGCTTTCGCACGCGGGAGAGGGTGAGCATGGCTGGAGCGGGCGGCAAGGGCGGGTCGAGTGTCGCATAACTGACCCGCGCGTCGGTTATTCGTTCGGTCGCGGAATTGCCGTCGTCATCAAGCTGCAGAGAGGCTCCGCGCGACATCGCGCGCGACCCGAAGTCCGGCGTTTGGCAGAGGGGCGATCCCCCTTTCCGCGTGAACGGCAAATAAAACGCTTGCGTTCGAAGGGGTGCGCGGTTATTGTGAGCGCTCGCAGGATCTCACAGTACGACTCTCGATTGTCTCGCTGTACCCCCCACTTCTCGGTAGTCAGTTCGACCAGCTGCGCTGGGTTGATCCGCGCTCTCCGGGCGTTCGCCCGAATTTTCTAATCGTTTCAGGATGACTCTTATTATGGCAACTGGTACCGTCAAGTGGTTCAACGACTCCAAGGGTTTCGGCTTCATCGCTCCGGATGGTGGTGGTGAGGACGTGTTTGCGCACTTCTCCGCCATTCAGGCGCAGGGCTTCAAGACCCTGAAGGAAAACCAGAAGGTTTCCTTCGACGTCACGACCGGCCCGAAGGGCAAGCAAGCGGCGAACATCCGCCCGATCGAGTAATCGATCGCCTTTGCGCAAAAAAGCCCGGCTCTGCCGGGCTTTTTTGTTTGCGGACTGCCCTCAGCCGGGGCGCCGCCGGCCTCGGGCTCAGGCCATGTCGAAGACGAGGACTTCGGCGTCCGACGCCCCGTCGAGCACCAGTTCCTCGACCCCCTGCAGCTTGGCGCCATCGCCACCGCCCAGGATCTGACCGTTGACGGTCAGCGTCCCCTTGACCAGGTGGACGTACACCCGATGCCCGGCCGGGATCGACAGCCGGGCCTGATCCGCACCGTTCAGCAGCCCCGCGTAGATCCACGCATCCTGATTGATCGTCACAGCGCCGTCCCGCCCGTCGGGCGCGGCGATCAGACGCAGCCTCCCCCGCTTCTCCTGTTCGGGAAAGTTCTTCTGCTCGTAGCCGGGTCGTACCCCGCGAAACTTGGGCTCGATCCAGATCTGCAGGAAGTGGACGAGTTGCTCCTTGGAATGGTTGTACTCGCTATGGGTGACGCCAGTTCCCGCGCTCATGCGCTGGACGTCGCCGGGGCGGATGATGGATCCCGTCCCCATGCTGTCGCGGTGCTCCAGCGCCCCTTCCAGGACGTAGCTGATGATCTCCATGTCCCGATGGGGGTGAGTGCCGAATCCCATTCCCGGGGCAACCCGATCCTCGTTGATGACCCGAAGCGTCCCCCAGCCCATCTCCCTCGGGTCGTAGTAGTCCGCGAAGGAGAAGGTGTGGTGGCTGTCCAGCCACCCGTGGTTGGCATGACCGCGGTCCGTCGCTTTTCTCAGGGTTAGCATGTTGGTTTCCTTGTCGTTGCAGTTCATCGAAACTGTTTACAGACGATAAGGGCGCTGCCTGCCGAAAAAAAGCGAGTCTTTTCGAGCAAGGCATTCGAAGACATCGAACAGACAGACCGTGCCGCCTCGCGGTTCACGCGACACGCTTGCCAAGAATCACCAGATCCCGCTCCACACCGTCCAGGACGGCCACTCTCGGCAGATGTCCCCAGCGGCCGAAACCGTGCCCTTCGAACAGATCGAGACTGGGCTGGTTGTGGCCGAACACGAAGCCCAGCACCGTATGAAGTTTCAGGATCGCGCACTCGCGCAGCGCCTCGGTGAGGAGAAATCGCCCGATCCCCTGGCGCTGGAAGGGATAGTCGACATAGATGCTGAGTTCCGCCGTGCCGTCGTAGGCGGGGCGCCCGTAGAAGGAGGAGAAACTGAGCCAGGCCGCGATCCGGCCCGCGCGCTCGACCACCCAGAGCGGCCGGTACCCGGGCACATGGAGCGCAAACCACGCTTCCCGGCTTTCGACGGTCACCGGCTCCAGGTCCGCCGTGACCACCCGCGAGGGAATCGTCCGGTTGTAGATCTCGACGACATGGGGCAGGTCGGCGCGGGTGGCGACCCGCCATTCGAGGGCTCGGTCCGTCATGGCAATGGGCTCAGGTTGCGGGGACCGAGAGCATAGACAAAAAAGCCCGGCCGAAACGGCCGGGCTTTGCCGGGGGAATCCCGCTTCACTCAGGGCAACTGTTCGCCGAGGGCGGGCGTGTGCACCGGGGCGGATTCCTTCGGTTCGTCCAGCGCGCCGACCTTCCGGACGAAGAGCGAGTAGAACGTCGGCACCACGAACAGTGTCAGCATCGTCCCGACGATCATGCCGCCCACCACCACCCAGCCGATCGCCTGACGGGCCTCTGCACCCGCACCGTGGGAGAACGCCAGGGGGATCGCGCCGAGAACCGTGGCCAGTGTCGTCATGAGAATCGGCCGCAGACGCAGGGTCGATGCCTCCACCACGGCATCGATCTTTTCCTGACCGGCCCGCCTGAGCTGATTGGCGAACTCCACGATCAGGATGCCGTTCTTGGTGATGAGGCCCACCAGCATGACCAGCCCGATGCGACTGTAGACGTTGAGGGTTCCGCCGGAGCCTCCCTTCGAGAGCCAGTACATGGCCGCCGCCGCGCCGAGCATGGCCAGCGGCACGGTCAGCATGATCACGAAGGGGCCGATGAAGCTCTCGAACTGAGCCGCCAGCACCAGGTAGATGAACAGGATCGCGAGCACGAAGGTCAGGTAGAACTCGTTGCCGGTCTCGCGAAACTCGCGCGACTCGCCGTCGAGGTCGCTGGCCGTGCCCGGCGGCAGGGTCTCTGCCACGGTCTGATCGATGAACGTCAGCGCCTCGCCGAGGCTGTAGCCCTCGGCGATGTTGGCGTTGATGATGGCCGCCCGCTGCTTGTTGAAGTGGTTGAGTTCCTTCGGCGCCACCGTCTCGCGGATCTGCACGAGGTTGGACAGCTGGTGCAGGCTGCCATCCCGCCCCCGCACATAGATGGAAGTGAGATCGGAAGGCTGCCGGCGGTTCGCGTCCTCCACCTGCACCACGACGTCGTACTGCTTGCCTTCGCGCTTGTAGCGCGTGACGTCCCGGCCGCCCATCAGCGTTTCGAGCGTGTGCCCGATGGTTTCCATGGAAACGCCGAGTGCGGCAGCCTTGTCCCGATCGATGTCCACCCGCAGCTGCGGCTTGTTCAGCTTCAAGTCCGTATCGAGACCCGTGAGGCCCTTGTACTGGCTCAGTTTCGCCATCATCGGCCCCACCTTGCCCTGCAGTTCCTCGTAGCTGGTCCCGTAGAGGACGTAGTTCACCTTCTTGTCGAGGAAGTTGCCGCCGAGCGAGGGCGGATCCTTGGTGAAGGAAATCACCCCGGGCAACCCGCCGAAGAGCTTGGGCGTGAGTTCCTTCGTGATCTGCATCTGTTGCCGCGTGCGCTGCTCCCAGTCGGACAGCACCGCGAATGCGATGCCGATGTTGACGGGATTCGGCCGTTCCAGACCCGGCGCCACCACCGCGAAGAGCGTCTCGATCTCGGGGACGGACTTCGCGATCTCCTCGACCGCATGCATGTACTTGTCCGTGTACTGCATCGTCGAGCCTTCCGGCGCGATGACGAAGGCCATGAACGTGCCGCGATCCTCCACCGGCGAAAGCTCCGACTTGAGCTGGGAGAACAGCCAGTACGCCGCGCCGATCGCGACGAAGAACACGAGAATGACCGCCCAGCGCATGCGCAGCACCCCGCGCAGCATCGCTCGATAGCCGTTGTTCATGCCGTTGAAGAAGCGCTCGGTCATCGCGTAGAAGGCCCCATGCTTCTCGTGGGCCTTGAACAGACGGGAGCACATCATCGGCGTCAGCGTGAGCGCCACGAAACCGGACACGAACACGGCGGCCACGACCGTCATCGCGAACTCGATGAACAGCTGCCCGGAACGGCCGGTGAGGAACAGCAGGGGCAGAAACACCGCCGCGAGCGTGATGGTCATCGCGATGACCGCGAAACCGATCTCCTTCGCGCCGAGGAACGCTGCATCCATCGGCTTCATGCCTTCCTCGATGTGCCGGTGGATGTTCTCCAGCATCACGATCGCATCGTCCACCACGAGACCCACCGCCAGCACGATGCCCAGCAGCGTGAGCACGTTGATGGAGAAGCCCATCAGGTAGACGAAGAAGAAGGCACCGATGAGGGACACCGGGATCGTGACGGCCGGAATCAGCGTCGCGCGGAAGCTTCGCAGGAAGACGAAGATCACCAGCACCACGAGAATCAGCGCTTCCGCCATCACCTTGTAGACGGACTTGATCGCCGCATCGATGAAGGACGACGTGTCGACCGCCACCTTCAGGCTCATGCCTTCGGGCAGGCCGGCCTGCATGCGCGGCATGAGGTTCCGCACGGCCTTGGCGATCTCGAGCGTATTGCCGGTCGATTGCTTCACGACGCCCAGGGCCACGGCATCCTGCCCGCTCACACGGACGATCTTGCGGTTTTCGTAGGGGCCGGGCGCGGCGTAGCCGACGTCACGGAGCTTGATCTGGTAGCCGCCGACTTCGCGGATCACCATGTCGTTGAACTGCTCGGGATTGAGCAGGGAAGTCTCCGCCATGACCGTGAACTCGCGGTCCGTGCTCTCGATGCGCCCGCCGGGCGAGTCGAGGTTCTGCCGCACGAGGGCTTCTTCCACGTCCTGCGCGGCGAGGCCCTGGGCGGCCAGGCGCTCGCGGTCGAGCCAGATCCGCATGGCGTACTTGCGTTCTCCGCCGATGATCACCGTGGCAACACCCGGCAACGCCTTCATCGGGTCGAGCAGGTAGCGGTCGGCGTAGTCCGTCAGTTCCATCGGCGAGTGGCGGTCGCTGTAGAGCGCGATCCACATGATCGGCCAGGCGTCCGCCTCGATCTTGCTCACCACCGGATCGTTCGCGGCTCGCGGCAGCTGCGCCTTCACTCTGGCCACCCGGTCACGCACGTCGTTCGCGGCGGCATCCACGTCCCGGCTGGTGACGAAGGTGATCGTGATCTCGCTCACCTCCTCCTTGCTCTTGGACTTGATGGTCTTGATGCCCTCGATGCCGGACAGCGCGTCCTCCATCGGGGTGGTGATCACGCTTTCGATGACCTGCGCCGTCGCCCCCTTGTAGACCGTGCGCACGGACACCGTGGGCGGATCGATCTTCGGGTACTCGCGGACCGCGAGGCGCTGGAAGGAGATGACACCGAGCAGGATGATGAGCAGGCTCATCA